>CAJBBQ010000200.1 GCA_903951385.1 uncultured Pseudomonadota bacterium | reverse complement strand
CTCAAATTAAAATTATAAAGTTAAAGTTATGGCAAATAAGGCAGCAAAAAACGTCGTCGTTATCGGTACGCAGTGGGGCGATGAAGGCAAGGGAAAAATAGTCGATTGGCTAACCGATCACGCCCAAGGCGTGGTGCGCTTTCAAGGCGGGCATAATGCTGGCCACACCTTGGTGGTGGGGCAAGGGGATGCCCAGCGTGTCTACAAGCTTAACTTAGTGCCGTCTGGCATCGTCCGTTCCGGCATTAACTGCTACATCGGTAATGGCGTGGTATTGGATGCGGGACACTTATTAGGTGAAATTGCCGCCTTGGAAAAAGACGGCTTGGAAGTCAAAAGCCGTTTAAAAGTCAGCTCAGGTTGCCCACTTATTTTAAGCCACCACGTGGCGGTAGACGTGGCCCGTGAGGCCAAACGCAGTGCCGATAAAAAGATAGGCACGACCGGCAAAGGCATAGGCCCTACCTACGAGGATAAAGTGGCGCGACGTGCGCTACGGGTTTACGATTTATTTTACCCCGAACGTTTTGCAGATAAATTACGCGAAGTCATGGACTACCATAACTTTGTATTAAGCCATTATTTGGATGCTAAAACCGTCGATTTTAATCAGCAATACGATGCCAGCATGGCCCATGCTGTGGCTTTGAAGCCTATGATCAGCGATATCTCAGCCGAGCTTTATGCGGCCAATGGCCGAGGCGACAACTTATTGTTTGAAGGCGCACAAGGCACCTTGTTAGACATCGATCACGGTACTTACCCCTACGTGACTTCTAGCAATTGCATAGCCGGTCAAGCTTCTGCCGGTACCGGTGTGGGCGCCAATATGTTGCATTATGTTTTAGGCATTACCAAAGCCTACACCACCCGTGTCGGCGGCGGCCCATTCCCTAGCGAGTTAGACATTGAAACAGCCGGTGTGCCAGGCTACCAAATGTCGACTAAAGGGCAGGAGATAGGCACGGTCACCAAACGCAAGCGTCGTTGTGGTTGGTTTGATGCGGCGGCTTTGCGTCGCTCTGCCATGATTAACGGTTTAACCGGCTTGTGCATCACCAAATTGGACGTCTTAGATGGCATCGCCGAATTGAAGATATGCATAGGCTACGAGTTGGATGGCAAGAAGATAGACCTATTGCCTATAGGCGCGGATGACGTGGCCGGCTGTAAGCCCATCTATGAAACCGTGCCGGGCTGGACGGAAAACACCTTTGGCGTTAAAACATGGGCAGGACTACCTAAGAATGCGCAACATTACCTGAAACGCTTGGAAGCCTTGTGTGGTGTGCCAGTGGCCATAGTTTCAACTGGCCCTGAGCGCGATGAAACCATCGTCATCGAACACCCATTTTCTTAATTTCTCATGCAAAAACAGCGCTTAGCTTGGGCCATCTCCGGCTCTGGGCATTACCTAAGGGAGGCGCTAGATCTGCTGGCTACCTTACCAGACGTGGATGTGTTTTTAAGTAAAGCCGCTGCTGAAATTATTCAACAGTATGGTTTTCAGGCTAAGTTAGAAGCCAGCCAGCATCGGGTGTATTACGATAAAACCGCCAGCAGTGTGCCGGTCGGATTGCTCTACAGTGGCCACTATCACACTTTGGTAATCGCCCCGGCCACCTCCAACACCATAGCAAAAATGGCTTACGGCTTTTCCGACTCATTGGTAACCAACCTCTACGCGCAAGCTGGCAAAACCCGAGTGCCCAGCTTGGTGTTTGCCTGTGACACGGTGCCAGAACAAAGTGCTGGCGCCATCAAATCGGAAGCGCCGCGGCAAAAAATCGTGCAGGTTTACCCTAGGCAAATTGATTTAGCCAACGTTGCTAAGTTGGCTGAATTTGAAGCCACCTCAGTATTTTCTGACATTCCCGCATTGGCCACCGCGATTAAACAGCGTTTGCACGCATTGGGCGCTTAGTGCATCAGCATGGTAGCGAAAAATTTACTTTTCTTAACGGGTAAATTGGCTGAAAAAAGCTTGGCTAAGGTGTTGGCACAAGTGCAAGCCAAACAAGAGCCGAATACTCCCCAATTCAAATACCGCATCGTGGAAATAGGCGTGTCAGTGGCCGCACTCATGACGCCGCAGTTAATTGCCAGGCGACTTAAAGACAGCGGTGATGCCGACAAGGTGATCGTGCCTGGTCTTTGTTTGGGCGATATCGCGCCCTTGGCTGATCAATATGGCGTGCCGGTTGAACGTGGTCCAGCGGATTTAAAAGATTTGCCGCAGTATTTTGGTCAAGTGGGCTTAGCCCCAGATTTGAGCGATTACCGCGTGAAGATTTTTGCCGAAATCGTCGATGCCCCCATGTTAAGCGTGGCCGGCATCGTCGCCAAAGCGCAAGCGTATCAAGCGCAAGGGGCGAACATAATCGATTTGGGTTGCTTGCCTGGCGTGCCTTTCCCGCATTTAAAAGACGCCGTGCAGGCCCTTAAAGCCTTGGGTTTTGCTGTCAGCGTTGATTCACTTAGCGTGGACGATTTGCTGACCGCCGGGCATGCAGGTGCTGACTACTTGTTGAGTTTGACTGAAAAAACCCTGTGGATAGCGCACGAAGTAGCGGCCACGCCAGTGTTGATTCCCGCTAAACCACACAGCCTGCCGTCTTTATACCGGGCCATTGAAGCTTGCCAAAAAGCCGGCAAGCCGTTTATCGCCGATGCCATATTGGACCCTATCCATTTTGGATTGACGCAATCCATCGTACGCTATCAAGCCCTGCGTAAAAAATACCCGGACATCGCCATCATGATGGGCATAGGTAACCTGACCGAATTGACCGATGCCGACACCACCGGCATTAACACTTTGCTGTTTGGCATCATCAGCGAATTGAACATCAACGCCGTGCTGGCTACCTCGGTCAGCCCGCATGCGGTCAATGCCATCGCCGAAGCCGATTTGGCTAGGCGTGTTATGCACGCTGCTAAGGCCGATGATAGGCTGCCGCGAGGCTACAGCAATGGCTTGCTCGGCCTTCATGACAGGCGGCCTTTCACTTATAGCGTGGATGAAATTAAAGAGATTGCCAGCATGATCAAAGACCCTAACTTTCGTATCCAGGTCAGCGAGCAGGGTGTGCATGTTTACAATAGGGATGGGCTGCACCAAGCGACCGATCCGTTTGCGCTATACCCATTGTTAGGCGTGCATGACGATGCCTCGCATGCTTTTTATTTAGGTGTGGAGTTGGCCCGGGCGCAAATTGCCTGGCAACTAAAAAAACGTTACGTGCAAGATCAAGCATTGGACTGGGGTGTGAGCGCAGCACCGAGTCAGCCGGAGGCAAAAATTGCCCATCGTGAGGCTGCCATGAGTGCGCGTAAATTAGCCGCGAAAAAATCAAATCATGATATTTGAAACCATTGTCACCAGCATGAATGAGCAAGGCGAGATTCACGTGGCGCCATTTGGCATACAAAGGCTGGGCGAGATGGTCATTATTTCTCCGTATAAGCCGTCTTTGACTCTAGGCAATATCATCGCCAGTCAACGCGCCGTGCTTAGCCTCTGCGATGACGTGCGGGTGTTTGCTGGGGCGCTGACCAATAGGCAAGCTTGGTCGCTGTTGCCAGCCGAGCAGCTCTTAGGCTTCCGCTTGGCGGATTGCTTGGCGCATGAGGAATTGACCTTGTTGCGCGTTGAGGACGATGCCGAGCGTCCGCGCTTGCATATGCAGGTGCAGCATCGCGTGCAGCATCAAGCATTTGCCGGCTTTAACCGTGCCCAAGCCGCGGTGATTGAACTGGCGGTGTTGGTCAGCCGTTTAACTAGGTTACCCAAAGAAAAAGTGCAATCAGAAAGGCAGTATTTGCAAATTGCCATAGACAAAACTGCGGGTGAGCGTGAGCTGCAGGCATGGGCTTGGTTGACCGATAAAATAGACAACCACTATGCTGCACAAGACGGGAGCAATCTCGCATGAATGCCGCTCTGCTGGGCAGGCAAGCTAGCCCGCAATTGTTGATCAGCGTTTGCACGCTGGATGAGGCGAAAGTGGCGTTAGCGCTAGGCGCCGATATCCTAGACCTGAAAAATCCGCATAGCGGTGCCCTGGGGGCATTGCCGCTAGAGGACATCCGCGGCATCGTCGCCTACCTAAACCAGCAGCCCATGGCCCATAAAAGTTTGACCAGCGCGACCTTGGGCGACTTGCCCATGCACTCTGAGCAGTTGCTAGCGCAACTGGATCAAGTCATCGCCACCGGTGTGGCCATCATTAAAATTGGCTTTTTTGCCAGCGAGGATTATCAAGGCTGCCTGCAAGCGCTGCTACCTTATACGCAGGCTGGCCATCAACTGATTGCTGTGATGTTTGCGGAAACCGCTTACCCTGATAGTTTGCTTGCCGACATCAAGCAAGCCGGTTTTGTAGGCGTGATGCTGGATACGCAAATTAAAAACGGCCTGAGTTTGTTTGAGCACTACAGTGCCGAGCAAGCCAGCGAATTTGCCAAGCAGGTTGCAGTTCAAGGTTTGCTATTGGGTTTGGCTGGTTCATTAAGGGATAAGCACCTGGCGGCGGCGAAAAAGCTGCAGCCACACTACATTGGTTTTAGAGGCGGGGTGTGTGTCGCTAATCAGCGCGTGTCCACTTTGGATGCCGAGAAAATCAAAGTAATTCGTAAGATGCTGTGAAATTTTGTTAAGATGGCGCTATATTAATAGTAGCTTGATAGCTAAGGTGAATTTAAGGCCTTTGCTTCTCAGTTCAAGGAGTAAATCATGAGAAATAATCGTCAGTTTATAGCAGCAATGCTTTCAGTATTCGGCTTGTTGGCTGGCAATGCCAGCGCAGAAGAAGCTTACAGCGGCGCATGGTATGCCGTCCCGGGCGTGAGTTTAATGAATACCGATAAAGACTTGGCTGCCAAAAATGGCGGCGGCGCCTCCATACGCTTGGGTAAGGAACTCAGTCCGCATTGGGACATACAGTCTGGTCTCAGCTACGCGCGTGCGAACGACGAGCTGGCTTCTGGTAGTGGCCGTTACAAACAAACCAGCCTAGGCATGGATGCGCTTTATATGTTGGGTCGTGATAGTTTCCGTCCCTTCTTGCTAACCGGTTTAGGTGTGGCAAATAACAAGCTGGATTATTCCACGACCCCAGCTGTGCAAGATAAAAGCAAAACCTCATGGTTAGCCAACATAGGCTTGGGTGCGCAGTATTTATTCAACGACAGCTTCGGTGTGCAAGCCGATGTGCGTCAGCAATGGACGCGTTCAACGGCTAAATCAACGGGTGTGTTTGATTCAAGCGGCACCGTGGGCAACACCTTGCTTAATTTAGGTGGTGTGTTCCGCTTTCCTGCCCCAACCGCCATGCCGGTAGCGGACTCTGCACCAGCCGCCGCGCCAGTGCAGGCCGCTGCTACACCAGATGCGCCTGTCGCTGCAGCATTGCCAGCTTGCAAGCCCAGCTTTGAAACCGTGACCATATTGGCTGAAAAATTGTTTGCTTTTGATCAAGATAAATTGCAAGACAGTTCCAAGCCTACTTTGGATGAAGTGGCCAGTAAAATCAAAGCCAATGCCGATGTCGAGCTAGTCTTGGTAACCGGACATACCGATAAGTTGGGCAGCGAAAGCTACAATCAAAAATTGTCTGAGCGCCGTGCCAATCAAGTGAAAGCCTACCTAATGACGCAAGGCGTGTCGGCTAAACGTTTGCAGGCTTCTGGCAAGGGTGAGTCTGAGCCGGTGGTGGCATGCAAGGGCGACAAATCAAGCAAGAAGCTCATAGAGTGCTTGCAGCCTAACCGCCGCGTGGTCATTTCCGCTGAAAAACAACGCGAAATGCCTTGCCGCTAAGCTTAATTTGCACTGTTTAAGTATAAGCCCCGTCATGACGGGGCTTTTTTATTGGTAGAATAAGTGCTATGGCTAATAGCAAACACTTAACCCCTGCAGTCGCTGACGTTGATCTGATTATAGAAGCCCGCTGGATTGCGACCATGGCAGCCGATTTTGCCGTGCTGGAAGATCACGCAGTGGTGGTGCATGACGGGCTGATTGTGGCCCTGCTGCCAAGCGAAGCGGCCAAACAGGCTTTCCGCGCTACCGAACTGATCAGTTTGGGCGAGCAAGTGTTGTTACCCGGTTTGATCAATGCGCACACGCATGCCGCCATGAGCTTGATGCGCGGCATGGCCGACGACTTGCCTTTAATGACATGGCTAGAGCAACACATCTGGCCGGCCGAGCAGGCCTTGGTCTCACCGCAATTTGTGCAAGACGGCAGTTTGTTGGCCTGTGCTGAAATGCTTAGCGGCGGCATCACTTGTTTTAACGACATGTATTTCTTTCCGCAAGCGACCGCGGCGGCGGCCAGTCAAGCCGGTATGCGAGCCAATCTGGGGCTGTTGGTGTTGGATTTTCCATCGGCCTACGCCAGCGATGCCGACGATTATTTGCAAAAAGGCTTTGATGCCCACGACTCTTGGCGCAATAACCCATTGATCAGTTCGTCGATTGCACCGCATGCTCCTTATACGGTGTCCGATCGCAGCTTAGAAAAAGTCATCACCTATGCCGAGCAATTGGCGCTAGGCTTGCACACTCACCTGCATGAAACCTTGGAGGAAATCAGCCGTAGTGAAAGCCAATACGGCATGCGTCCCTTAGCCAGGTTGGCTAAATTGGGCTTGCTCGGACCGGATTTGTTGGCCGCGCACGGCGTGCATTTATTGGATTACGAGATGGATATGTTGGCCGCATACGGTTGCCATATTGCGCATTGCCCCAGCTCAAATTTAAAATTGGCCAGCGGCATGGCGCCGGTGGCGGATTTGTTGGCCAAAGGCGTGAACGTGGCCTTGGGCACAGACGGCGCCGCCAGCAATAACCGTTTGGACATATTCAGCGAAATACGTTTGGCTGCCTTATTAGCCAAAGGCGTGAGCGCCGATGCCAGCGCCTTGCCGGCAATGCAAGCCTTGGCCATGGCCACCATTAACGGGGCAAAAGCCATAGGCTTAGACGGGAAGATAGGTTCGATAGAAGTTGGCAAGTACGCTGATTTAACGGCCGTGCGCTTGGATGAAGTATTGCTGGCACCTTATTACGACCCCATCTCGCATTTGGTTTATTGCTGCGGTAGGGAACAAGTTAGCCACACCTGGGTGGCCGGCGAATTGCGTTATTGCAATGGCGTGTATGCCAATATTGAGCCTCAGGAACTAAAGGACATAGTGAACACATGGCAAGTAAAGATACAGCAAGTCAAACAGCCGAAGTAAGCTTGAATGCCGATCAGGCCGAGTTGCAAAAGTTTGCTGAACTCGCGCACAAATGGTGGGATGTAAACAGCGAATTTAAGCCTTTGCACGAAATCAATCCACTGCGCTTAAATTGGATCAACGATTTGGTCGACTTGAAAGGCAAGCGGGTGCTGGATGTCGGTTGCGGCGGCGGCATCTTATCCGAATCCATGCATTTTAAAGGGGCGAAAGTCACCGGCATTGATCTGGGTGAAAAAGCGCTGAACGTGGCTAAATTGCATCAGTTAGAAAGCGGCGCGGATGTGGATTATCAGTGCATCTCAGCCGAGCAATTGGCCGCGCTGGAGCCGGCCAGTTTTGATGTGGTGACTTGCATGGAAATGCTCGAGCACGTGCCAGACCCGGCGGCCATCGTGGCGGCTTGCGCTAAATTGGTTAAACCCAATGGCTCGGTGTTTTTTTCCACCATCAACCGCAATCCAAAAGCTTACTTGTTGGCCGTGGTTGGTGCGGAATACCTGCTTAACTTGTTGGCCAAAGGCACGCACGATTACGCCAAATTCATTAAGCCTTCTGAGTTATCAAGCTGGGCACGTCATGCCAAGCTCGATGTCATGTGCTTGCGTGGCATGAGCTATCACCCATTCAAACAAACCTACCGCTTGAGTGACGATGTGGCGGTCAATTATTTGATGCATACGGTGTTGCCTGCATGAGTGTGGTCTTATTCGATTTAGATGGCACCTTGGTTGATACCGCGCATGATTTAGGCTTGGCGCTCAATATGCAGTTAACTCGGCATGGCAAATCGCCCTTGCCACACGAGCG
>CAJBBQ010000199.1 GCA_903951385.1 uncultured Pseudomonadota bacterium | reverse complement strand
GGCATAGCTGACGCCGGAGGCATGGCGTGCCACCTTGGGTTTACTGGCAAGTATCGCCGCCAACCAGGCAAGGCCCAATGCCGCGACATCCGAGAACATATGGCCAGCATCGCTTAACAAGGCCAGCGAACCGGTATACCAGCCACCTACCGCTTCAATGATGGCAAACAAAAAAATAAGTGCGAATGGCACTAGGTAATGGTGGTGACCGTGGTGACCGCCGTGGTGGCCGCCGTGGTCGTGCGTATGTGGAGGATGCGTCATAAATGAAATGCTAACCGAAATTCATTTTATTGCGCATTTTTATCTGAAAAATGCATGGTCACAAGCGTATCGATTGCAGCTTAATTTATAATGCTGCATCTTATGGAAACCTTTTATGCTTAGCTACCGACACGCGTTTCACGCAGGCAACCACGCTGACGTTCTTAAACACTACGTGCTCAGCTTGGTGCTCGCTTACATGAAGCAAAAAGACAAACCGTATTGGTATATAGACACGCATGCCGGGGCCGGCTTGTACCAACTCAAGGACGGCTACGCCAGTCAGAATGCCGAGTTTGAGCAAGGCATAGCCAAGCTCATGGCGGCCGAGCAATTAGCGCCGGCCTTAGTCGATTTTGTGGCATTGATTAAACGCTTTAACCACGGCGAACTGGATTTCTACCCAGGCTCCCCGCTGTTGGCGCAGGCCTTATTGCGTGCCGATGACAAAATGCGCTTGTTTGAGCTGCACCCCAGCGACCACGCCTTGCTCACGGCGAATTTCAATGGGCAGGCTAGACAAGTGCAGATCGCGCAACAAGATGGCTTTGCTGGCATCAAAGCCTGTTTGCCACCGCCACCCCGACGCGCGGTGGCATTGATAGACCCGCCCTACGAAGACAAGCAAGACTACCAACGCGTGGTCGCCTTAGTTAAAGACAGCCTTAAGCGTTTTGCTAGCGGCACTTACCTTATTTGGTATCCGATACTGCAACGGCCAGAACCGGGCGAAATGATCCAAGAATTGATGGGCTTGCACGCGCCTAACTGGCTGCACGTGAGTTTGTCTATACACGCGCCGAATACAGATGGCTACGGCATGCATGGCAGCGGCTTATTTATTCTTAATCCGCCTTGGAATTTGGCCAAGGATTTAGCAGCGACACTACCCAGTCTTTGCCAGTTATTGGCCCTGGATGACAGCGCGCATTTCACGCTTGATCATGAAATGGCTTAATGCATTTTTGCTGATACAATTAAACCTCTTTTTAACCTGAGCAATCGAGCACTCTATGCAAACTAAAAAACCCGTATCGACCGTGCAATACAAACAAAAAAGCATGATGACCAATATTTTATTTGGCAGCCGCTGGTTGCAATTGCCGTTGTATCTAGGGTTGATCGTTGCGCAGGCGGTTTACGTGTTTTTCTTTGGCGTGGAATTGGTGCACTTGGTGGCCACCGCCAACGCCTTGGAAGAAGCGCACATCATGTTGATAGTGCTAGGCTTAATTGACGTGGTGATGATTTCAAACTTGCTGATCATGGTGATCGTGGGCGGCTACGAAACCTTTGTTTCGCGCTTAAACCTTGAAGGTCACCCGGACGAACCGGATTGGTTATCGCACGTGAATGCCAATCTATTAAAAGTAAAATTGGCGACAGCCATCATCGGCATTTCATCCATACACTTGCTCAAAACGTTTATCAATGCCGAAAATTTAACCGACAAAGTGTTGCTATGGCAAACCATCATACACATGACTTTTGTCGTGTCAGCCGTCTCGATTGCTTACATAGACAAACTCATGAGCCACTCAGACCAACATCATCAGTAGGCTATTTTGACTGGCGTGGCCGGTGTTTGCACCAGCGCCACGCTAAATTCATGCACCGCCACGGTTTTGTTGTTTTCCGTTTCCACACTCACCCGCCAATCGCCAGCCTGTAAACCCTGTTTGTAAGTGTAGCCTCGAAAGCCGTTTTCACGGCCACCGGCCAAGCTGTAGCCTATGCGAGATTGCGTTTGCCAGCCGCGTTTTTCATCGTGCCATTGCCAGCGATGGTAGAGTCGGGTGTTAAGGCCGCCGGGCGCAAACACCGACGAAAAGAAATACACGCGCTGCCCTGCCGTCACCTCTAACTCGTTACTGGTTTTACGCCAAAATACCCACCAAGACGACGGTTGCTGACTCAATTGGTATTCCCCGCCCACTTTCGTTAAGGCATACGCCACCGCTAGATCACGCTTAACCAAGGGCACAGGCGGAATCACATCAAAGCGGTAGGCCAGCATTAATAGCAATGCGATCAGCCAAACCGGCTTGATATTGCCGTTGTGTTTGCGCGTTTTTTTATATAAACCGTAGGCTAAGCCCGCCCCCAACAGGGTGCTTAAATAAAACCACGCGGCATGGATGCTGCCCAACAAAAACGGCAAGGCAAAATTTAGCAACAGCATGGCGCAAAAACCAAACAGCGCCCAACTGATGGTGAATTGCCGGTATTTACTCTCCATGTACTCATTGCCGACCAACAAAGCGCCTAAGAGTAAGGTCATCACCCAGGCTAAACCATGGCTAGCACTCTGAAAATACAGGATGAATAAAGGGCTGAGCATGCTGCCAAATAAAAACTGCAACAGGAAATAAGGCAAGTTAGCCCAAGTTGC
The DNA here is from genome assembly GCA_903951385.1 of uncultured Pseudomonadota bacterium. Taxonomy (GTDB): domain Bacteria; phylum Pseudomonadota; class Gammaproteobacteria; order Burkholderiales; family Methylophilaceae; genus Methylotenera; species Methylotenera hypolimnetica. The sequence goes on along the minus strand of CAJBBQ010000199.1, from coordinate 2,948 downwards.
CACGGCTGCGCGCAAACGCTGATACAACCTGCCTAGCCAGCGTGGCCAGGTGCTGGGCCAAACCACTGCAGGCTGACCCAAGCCATACAATATGGCGGCAGCGGCCGACAAATAAGCAGACAGTATGATTAAATCGAAGGCGGCGACATGCCGCCCTATGGTCAGCGCATCCCAGACAAAGCCGCCAAAAAAGAACAAGGCCGGCATAAAATCCCGCAGCTTCACTAGGTGGTGGTAAGCGCGCGTTTGTTTTATTTTAGCCAGCATAGGATAAGGGCTAAACCAGATTAGCTAAGACAAAGCCTATGACTATGCCGGTAATGAGGGCGATGGTAACCCCGCGGTAGCTGATGACGTCTTTGGAATAGCCGCGCTTAATGGCGATATAGGACACCAAATAGCCTATGGCATTGAGCAGCCAGATGATGGACAAGCTTAAGACTTTAACCAGCAAGGGGCCGACGATGGGCACCATGGTAATCAGGGCCAGCAACCAGGCCAGGACATGCGAGGCCAGCGCCACCAGCAACACGCCAGTGGTCACGGCTTTGGCATGCCAGCCAAAACGCCAAGCGGCATAGACGGCCAAGGCCAACAACAAAGTCAAAGGCAACATCCACTTCCAGGCACCGCGCTTAGGCGTCTCGGCTAGGCTAGCCTCGCTAAAAATATGGGCATCGGGATTGTCGACTGGGGATTGGGGCTTAACGCTGACCATAAGTCACTCTAGGGTTAAATAACAGCGCCAAATATAGCCCCATGCGCGGCCTTTTACAAGCAAAGGCCGCGCATAGGGGGAGGTATTGTAGGATTTTTACTAAAACTTAAACTGCGGAGATGGGAATGATTTTCTTCGCGTTAGCCTTGCTCAGCGCGTAGTCTGGCATTTGATCAAAACTCAAATACTTGTAAATTTCCGCGCTGTTTTTTAATTTATTGCCCACGGTTTCCAAGTACTCGGCATGGCTAGGAATGCGGCCCAATTTGGCACACACCGCCGCCAACTCAGCTGAACCCAAATACACGCGCGCGTCCATGCCCATGCGGTTATCGAAGTTACGCGTACTGGTGGAGAACACCGTGGCTTTATCGGCCACCCGAGCTTGATTGCCCATGCACAATGAGCAACCAGGAATTTCCGTACGCGCACCGGCGATACCGAATACCGAGTAGACGCCTTCGTCGCGCAACTGCGCTTCGTCCATGCGCGTTGGCGGCGCTATCCATAAGCGGGTAGGAATGTTACCCGAGCCTTCCAACACCTTGGCTGCAGCACGGTAGTGACCAATGTTGGTCATGCAACTGCCTATGAAGACCTCGTCTATCTTGTCGCCCACCACCGCAGACAAGGGCTTGATGTCATCTGGGTCATTCGGGCAAGCTAACAGCGGCTCGGTGATGCTGTTTAAATCAATCTCAATGACGTGCGCATACTCTGCATTGGCATCCGGTTCTAGCAATTCCGGCTTAGTCAACCAAGCTTGCATGCTGGCAATGCGGCGTTGTAAAGAACGCGCATCTTGGTAGCCGTTTTCTATCATATTTTGCATGAGCACGATGTTGGAGTTTAAAAACTCGATCACCGGCTCTTTGTTCAACCTAACGGTACAACCGTTAGCCGAGCGTTCAGCGGAGGCGTCGGCAAACTCAAAAGCTTGCTCAACTTTCAAATCAGGCAAGCCTTCAATTTCTAAGATGCGGCCGTTAAACACGTTCTTTTTACCTTGCTTGCCCACCGTTAAATCGCCGGCTTTAATGGCTGCATACGGAATGGCATTGACCAAATCGCGCAAGGTAATGCCAGGCTGCATGGTGCCTTTAAAGCGCACCAAGACCGATTCTGGCATGTCCAGCGGCATGGCGCCCATGGCCGCGGCAAACGCCACCAACCCTGAGCCGGCTGGGAAAGAAATACCAATCGGGAAACGTGTGTGCGAGTCACCGCCGGTGCCCACGGTGTCTGGTAACACCATGCGGTTTAACCAAGAGTGGATCACGCCGTCACCTGGGCGCAAGCTGACGCCGCCACGACTGCTCATGAACTCCGGCAGGCTGTGTTGCAATTTGATGTCCACCGGTTTCGGGTAGGCTGCCGTGTGGCAAAAACTTTGCATGACCAAGTCGGCGCTAAAGCCCAAGCAGGCCAATTCTTTCAACTCGTCGCGGGTCATGCCGCCCGTGGTGTCTTGCGAGCCAACGGTGGTGGCCTTAGGCTCACAGTAGGCACCTGGGCGCACGCCCTGACCTTCAGGTAAGCCACACGCTCTGCCTACCATTTTTTGCGCCAAGGTATAACCCTTGCCGCTGTCTTTTGGCGCCACGGCAGTAATAAATTGCGTGGTGGCTGGCAAACCTAAAGCGGCTCGCGCATTTGTGGTTAAGCCGCGGCCTATGATCAAAGCAATGCGACCGCCGGCCCGCACTTCGTCTGGCAAGGTCACGGGCGATAAATCAAAGCTTGCGATTTCTTGGCCGGCTTCGTTTAACACTTTGCCTGCGTAGGGCTGCAAGGTGATGACGTCACCGGTGGCCATTTTGGATACGTCGCACTGTATGGGCAAGGCGCCAGAATCTTCGGCGGTATTAAAGAAGATGGGGGCAATTTTATTGCCCAAGATCACGCCGCCGGTGCGTTTATTTGGAATGTTAGGAATGTCGTTGCCCATAAACCATTGCAAGGAATTGATGGCAGACTTGCGTGATGAACCGGTGCCAACCACATCGCCAACATAAGCTAAAGGCAAGCCTTTTTTCTGCAAATTGGCTATGGTGTTCAAGCCTTCTGGCATTTTATTGATTAGCATGGCCTTGGCGTGCAAAGGAATGTCTGGGCGGCTCCAAGCATCTTGTGCTGGGCTCAAATCATCGGTATTGGTCTCGCCATCAACTTTGAACACCACCAATTTAATCTCTGCGGCCAAAGCCGGCGCTTGGGTAAACCACTCGGC
>CAJBBQ010000198.1 GCA_903951385.1 uncultured Pseudomonadota bacterium | reverse complement strand
GCCCAGCCGGTATGGCGGCGGCGCAGCAATTAGCACGAGTGGGTCATAGCGTAGTGGTCTTGGAAAAAAACAGCCGTATTGGCGGCTTGTTACGCTACGGTATTCCTGATTTTAAAATGGAAAAATCCCACATCGACAGACGCATGACGCAGATGCAAGCTGAAGGCGTGGAATTCCGGGTGAATCAGCACGTAGGCGAAAACGTGAAAGCCGATGATTTGCTGGCAGAATTTGATGCAGTTATCTTAGCTGGCGGTGCCGAGCACCCACGTGACCTACCGGTCACAGGCCGCGATTTAGACGGCGTGATGTACGCCATGGACTTCCTGACCCCACAAAATCAAGTGGTGGCTGGTGACACGGTGCCCAATCAAGTGATGGCAACAAACAAACACGTGGTGGTGATAGGCGGCGGCGATACTGGCTCTGATTGCGTAGGCACATCCAATCGCCATGGTGCCGCCTCCATCACTCAGTTTGAGTTGATGCCTCAACCACCCGAGCAAGAAGACAAGCAGATGGTGTGGCCAAACTGGCCTTTAAAAATGCGCACTTCCAGTTCGCATGAAGAAGGTGCAAACCGCGATTGGTCTATCACCACTAAAGCCTTATTAGGCGAAAACGATAAAGTGGTAGGCTTAACTGGCGCCAAAGTGCAATGGCAAGCCGGCAAAATGCAAGAAGTGCCGAACACCGAATTCACCATCAAAGCCGATTTGGTCTTATTGGCCATGGGTTTTGTTTCACCCATACAAAAATTACTCGATGCCTTTGCCGTAGAAAAAGACAGCCGCGGCAATGCCAAAGCCAGCACCGAAGGCCTAGACAGTTACAAAACCAGCAAAGCCAAAGTGTTTGCCGCTGGCGATGTTCGCCGTGGTCAATCTCTGGTGGTTTGGGCTATACGTGAAGGCCGTCAGGCTGCACGTGCCGTCGATGAGTTCTTAATGGGCAGTTCTTCGCTACCTAGATAATCAAACGCTACACCACAAAGGCACGCAGACAATTGCTTATCAGCGGTGCCTGCGTGGTTAAACATGAGTCCATTGAAAAACGATAATTTCTTGCGCGCCTTAATGCGTCAGCCCACCGATTACACGCCAGTGTGGATGATGCGCCAAGCCGGTCGTTACTTACCTGAATACCGTGAAAGTCGCAAAACCGCAGGCAGTTTTTTGCAGCTCTGTAAAAACCCCGGTTTTGCCACTGAAGTGACCATGCAACCATTGGATCGCTACCCGCTATTGGATGCCGCCATTTTGTTTTCAGACATCTTGACCGTGCCCGATGCCATGGGATTGGGCTTGTATTTTGAGGAGGGCGAAGGCCCAAAATTCGAACGCACTTTACGTGAAGAAGCGGACATAAAAAAACTGTTCGTGCCCGACATGGCCGATTTGCAATACGTCTTTGATGCCGTGGCGCAAATCCGCAAAACACTGGATGGCCGTCTACCGCTGATAGGCTTTTCTGGCAGTCCCTGGACCTTGGCGACCTATATGGTGGAAGGCAAAGGCGGCACCGACTTCTTGAATATCAAAAAAATGGCATATGCCAGACCGGATTTATTGCACCGCATTTTAGACATCACGGCACAAACCGTGACGCAGTATCTCAACGCCCAAATTCTTGCTGGCGCCCAAGCCGTCATGATTTTTGATTCATGGGGCGGCGCATTGGCACACGATGCCTATGGCGAATTTTCCCTTAATTACATGCAAAAAATCG
>CAJBBQ010000197.1 GCA_903951385.1 uncultured Pseudomonadota bacterium | reverse complement strand
CTATGTAAGGGCGACTGCCCACGGCCATGCGGAATTTATCGCAGACCGCGTCCTTGATTTTTAAGGTGGCGAATTCCAAGCTTTTCAGCGGGCACTTCACCCCCGTCACTTTGACCATGAAGTCGTTTTTTACATTGAACCAGGCCGACCAATCCAATTTGTAGGCTGCCTCAAACAAATCCTCTTCGTTGAGGTATTTGCCACGCGCCACTTGCCACAAAATACGCGTGGCGATGCGCGAGTGCAAATTGGCCGCGTAGCACACCGTCCAATCGCCATCAAAACTCACGCCGCCATCGGTCAACTTAATGGACTTGGCTTTAACCACCGCCAACTCATCGGCCAACAGTTGTTCTAAGCCGCGTGGGCAGGTTGCAAAATATCGATTAGGGATCATGGTGATTGGGCTCTGTGTTATCAGGATGTGGCAGCCGCATTCGACATAAACAGTCGGTTGCTGCTACTGGGATTGTGTTCGGCTAATTTTTCGACGAACTGTAAAAATTCAATTTTGTGCGTGCGTTCCAATTCCTTGGCACGGTTACGCAAACTGGCTAAACGCAAATCGGCCGGTTCGCGCTTAAAGGCAAACACGGCGGTGTTGCCTGGCTTGCCGGTCGGCAATATCAAGACTTTGCCGGCAAAGCTTTGCTCTATGCGCTGCAAATACACGTCAAACTTCTTATCGCTGCCCCATAGGTTAATCACCATGAGGCCATCGGCATTTAAGCTGTTAGCGCAGGCGTCAAAAAAATCCTGGCTGCAAAAGTCAGGCGGTATGCCGTTGCCATCAAAGGCGTCTATAAACAGCACGTCGGCCACCTCGCTGTGATCCGCCAAGTAACGCAGACCGTCGCCTTCTATGACCTCTAAACGCGCGTCGTTATCCGCTAAATAGAACTGACTGCGGGCTATTTGTATGATTTTAGGGTTGATCTCTATTACCGTCTGCTGCAAATCGGGGCAATAAGCGTGCACGTATTTAGCCAAGGAAGCGCCGCCCAAGCCTATGGCTAAAATTTGCTGCAGCTTGCCGCCAAATAGAAGAAAGCACATCATGGCGCGGGTGTAGGTCAGCTCCAAGGCAAAAGGGTCTTTGATGCGCATGGCGCTTTGTATGGTCACCGAGCCTAAGTGTAAAGCGCGCACGCCATTCGATTCGCTGACGTCCACCGCTTCGTCCGCCGTCACTTTATGCCTGGCAAAACGCAGCATTAGGGCGCCACCTGTTCGGGCTGACTGTCGCTGGCCGCTTGGGCTGATTCAGTCGGCTCGATGACCTCGGCTTCTTCAAGGAAATCGGGGGCGAGGCTCAAGGCATCTTCTGACAATGGCGCTTCCGGCAAGACGGCAATGAATTTGCAACGCAATTCCATCAACAAAGGGTCCACTTCCTGCACTTGCAAAGCGATGCGCGTGCCCGGCTTCATTTCCGGCAAACCGTACACTTTAGTCATGTACGGCGGCGTATCCAGGCGCACTAAATTCTCGCGCCAAACCGTGGCATGCACCTCTTGGCTGTTTTCTTGGATCAAATACTGCAAGCACCAAAACCGCTCCATGCGCTGTTGAAATTCGCTGTAGGCCTGGTAGGCCAACTCAAAATGGCGCATGTGGCTGTTTAATGCATCGCTGTTGGGCGCGTAACTGGGCGGGGTGTTTTGCACCACGCTGATGATTTGCCGTTGATTGATAAGGTCCACTGCGCGGCGCAAGGGCGAAGTGCTCCACGCGTATTGCGCCACGCCCAAGCCTTGGTGTGGCTCGGCCTTGGTGGTCATGTAAACCTTGCCACCCGATTGCGCGCGGTATAAGCCCGGCACTTGATGGGCGGCCAATAAAGCGCCCCATTGGTTATTGGCCTCTATCATCAACTCGGCAACCAATTTATCCATGGGCGCGCCGCGCTGGCGACCGACGATGCT
>CAJBBQ010000196.1 GCA_903951385.1 uncultured Pseudomonadota bacterium | reverse complement strand
GGCATAGACCCTTTTGCAGTGAAGATAGAAAAAATCATCTCGCCAACCGAAGGCATCATCCACGGCCGCCATACTATTTTAGTGGGCACCAATAACTACTTAGGTCTAACCTTTAATCCCGAGTGTATTGCCAGCGCACGCCTTGCCCTAGAAAACGAAGGCACGGGTACCACTGGTTCACGCATGGCCAACGGCAGTTACTCTGGCCACCGCAATCTAGAAAAAGAACTGGCGGCCTTTTACGGCAAACGCGATGCCATTGTGTTTTCAACCGGCTACGTAGCTAACTTAGGCATGATTTCAACGCTTGCCGGCCCAGGTGACGTGGTGTTGCTGGATGCGGATTGCCACGCCTGTATTTACGATGGCTGCCGTCTTGGCGGCGCAGAAACCATACGCTTTCGTCACAACGATGCCGAAGATTTAGCAAAACGCCTACGTCGCTTAGGCCCACGTGCAGCCGAAGCGCTGATCGTGGTAGAAGGCATCTATAGCATGCTGGGTGACCGTGCCCCATTAAAAGAAATCGTCGCAGTTAAGCGCGAATACGGTGGCTACCTCATGGTAGATGAAGCCCATTCGTTTGGCGTATTAGGCGAACGTGGCTGCGGTCTGGTGGAAGAACTAGGCATCATGGACGATGTGGACTTTGTCGTCGGTACCTTTAGTAAAAGTTTAGGTTGTGCAGGCGGCTTTTGCGTGAGCAATATGCCTGAGCTGGATCTGATTCGTTACGCCAGTCGCCCTTATATCTTTACTGCCTCACCAGCACCAGCCACCATAGCCTCAGCTAGGCAAGCGCTGCGCATATTGGAAGCAGGCAAAGATTTACGCCAACGCTTACACAACAATGCCCAACAATTGCATAGCGGTTTAGCTGCTTTAGGCTACACCCTAGGTGGGGACCCTAGTCCAGTGGTAGCGGTGGTCTTAGAAAACAAAGTTGAAGCACTGCAATTCTGGGATAATTTGTTAAAACTAGGCGTTTACGTCAATCTCATGCTGCCACCAGCAACGCCTAACGGCGTATCGCTGATTCGTTGCAGCGTCAGTGCCGCTCATACCTCTGCGCAAATCGATGCGGTGTGTGCCGCCTTTGCTAAGCTTCGCAAGCCAGCTCATGGCTAAATTCAATTTAGCATAGGCCACCTGTGAATCAAGCCGAAGACCCAACACCAAACCATAACCCCATGCACCGCGTGCTAGGCAACTTCTGGATTTTAATCCGAGGTCGCGGCGCAGCGGCCGTCATGGCGTTTGGTGCCACCGCATTAATGGCAAGGTCGCTGGGGCCTGTAGAATTTGGTCTAGTCGTGTTGATGCACACCTATGTGATGCTGATACGCGCGTTATTGGATTTTGGCACAGCGGATGCCATCGTCCGTTTCGGCGTGCCCGCGCACGATGCTTCAGACAACCAGACACTAGGTAAATTAATAAAAGTTTGCCGCCGCATAGATAAGCAAGCCAGTATAGTGGCCGCTCTCCTAGCGTGGCTTGTTGCCCCCTTTGCCGGCCCTGCCATCGGCATGGACCCCAAGCACGTGATGCTGCTCATGGCTTATAGCACCATTCTGTTAACCCCAGGCGCAGGCAGTGCTGCGGGGTTGTTGCGCCTGAACGATAGGTTTGATATCGGCGGGAGGCAAATGACCATAGCGCCTACCATACGCTTTTTAGGGGTGCTTATTGCTTGGGGGCTAGCTGCTCCTTTAGAAATATTTGCGGCCATTTGGGGCGCAGCCTATGTCGCAGAAAATGTATATTTACTTTGGCAGGCTAAGCATAAATACCGTAAGCAAATTAACCAAGCTTTAGGTGAGGACAGTCTTAAAAATGCATCTTTAAGTGATTTCGATGGACTGCGCCATTTTATTTGGGTCACCTACTGGCAGTCCAACATAGATTTGCTGCCTAAACACTTCACCACATTATTGGTTGGGCATTTATTAGGCCCAGCCGAGGCTGGCTTGTTACGCTTAGCAAGGGAAATTGCCAGCGCCTTATCCAGACCGGCTTTACTAATACGCCAAGTGGTTTTTACTGATCTCACCAGGGCTTGGAATGAAGGTAGCGCTGCCTTTGACCTAGTGGCCTATCGGACAGCCTTGCTCGGCGGGGCCTTAGGCATGGTATTCGTGGCACTCAGTTATTTCTTTGGCGAATACCTATTAGGCAGCCTGCTGGGGACTCAGTTTATTGCAGCCAAAGGCGTACTGACATTAATGCTACTGGCCGCCACACTAGACCTCGCCAGCTCGCCGCTACTGTCAGGCTTATACGCCATGGGTCACGCGATGAAAACATTGCGTATAACAATGGCATCCACGGCAGTTTATTTGCTGATGTTTGTCTTGTTGACACGCCAGTTTGGCTTGATAGGTGCGGGCCTTGCTGCGACAGCTGGAGCGGCCTTAACGCTTATTGGCATGGTCATGCTGATGCGCAGCAACAAGCGGGCCGCTTAATGAGTCGTAGAGGAAAGAACGGAATTATTTACAGCGAGTAATTTCTTCAGTGG
>CAJBBQ010000195.1 GCA_903951385.1 uncultured Pseudomonadota bacterium | reverse complement strand
CCACACTTATCAGTTGTTAAATTGTTAAAGAACTAAGGACCGAAAAAACAGCGTTTCTTGCAGTCATTCGCTAACGCTTTGCGTTAACGAGGTGCGCATTATACAGACCTTTTAAGACCCGTCAATAATAAATTTGATTTGATTCGTATTTATTATTGATTGTATATTTGCTTCAATTTATCGAAGCAAAATGCACATTGAAATTGTTGGTTGCGGGAACAGGATTTGAACCTGTGACCTTCGGGTTATGAGCCCGACGAGCTGCCAGACTGCTCCATCCCGCGTCCGATTCGACATTGGTGCCGTCGAGAGGTGAGACTATAGCAAACCTAGCTATTTAGCGCAAGGTCATTTAGCGCTTTCTTTGCTGGATTAATTAAAGCACTTGGGCATTTAGTGCGTTAGCTCTGCTGAGATTGGAAACGGGCACGCACTGCAACAAGGTCTTCCATGGTGTCCACCCCAGTGGCGGGCGTCTGGCTACTCACATGAACAGCAATCTTGTAACCGTAATGCAGGGCTCGCAACTGCTCCAATGCTTCCGTTTTTTCTAATGCAGATTGAGCTAGGCTGGTAAACAGTTTTAAAAACTTAACCCTGTACGCGTAAATGCCAACATGCCTGTATGCACTTAAGGGGCTGCTACTAGGAATGGGTGCGCGACTAAAATTCATCGCATGACCTTGGTCGTCCAGCACGAGCTTAACCACATTCGGGTTTATAAAATCGGCCTCATTGCTAATAGCATAGCAAGCGGTGGCCATCGCTGCCGAACAATCGTTATTTAATTGATTCGCCACCTCGGCTATCAAAGTCGGCGATATCAAGGGCTCATCACCTTGCACGTTAAGCACTATGCTCTCATCTGACCATCCTTGCTGCATGGCCACCTCAGCAATGCGATCGGTACCACTTAAGTGCTTAGCTTGCGTCATGCAAGCGTCAAAGCCATGCTGCTTTACCGCCTGCATGATACGGTCATCATCGGTAGCAACCATCACTTGTTTTGCGCCACTTAAGGCAGCACGCTCAGCCACCCTAACCACCATGGGCTTGCCAGCAATATCAAGCAGCGGCTTGCCTGGCAACCTAACGCTGTCATAACGCGCCGGGATCAACACATTAAACGACAGTGTGCTGACCGTATCCTGCGCATTAGCCAAGCGCTTCGTCATCCGTTAATTTACGCGCCTCTTCTTCCAGCAAGACCGGTATGCCATCTTTAATCGGGTAGGCGAGCCTAGCAGACTTGGAAATAAGCTCATTCCTAGCTTTATTCAAGGTCAGAGGACCTTTGGTCACTGGGCAAACTAATATTTGCAACAACTTGGCATCCATATCAACTTCTCAACTTTTGCAATATAAAGGAAATAAAATCCAGGTCAGTCGAACTGCTAACCGAGGCTGTCACGGGTAAGTACCAGGCATCCAATCCTGAAAAAGCGGTGCATTTAACCGCATCTTTCTCCGTCATCAATATGGTCTTGCCTGCCAGTTGTGCAAAATCGGCAGCGCTAAACGCATGATGATCAGGATAAGCCCTAGGCTCAAATTGTAGCCCCAAAGCAGTGAGCTGATCAAAATAACGTTGCGGCTTGCCTATGCCCGCAATGGCCACTGTATTTTTATCCTGAAATTCCTTGGCCGACCTGGGCGCTTGTGAGCGATCTAGGGAATAAAACAAATCCCCATGCAAGGTCATGGTAAAGCAGCGCGACAACCCAATGCCAGTTAACTCTGCGGACTGACGGCCACTCAGCAGCACCGCATCCACCTGCTTGAGTCTAGCTAACTTCTCGCGCAAAGGCCCGGCCGGCAGCAATCTAAAATTACCAAATGGGCGTGTGGCATCGACTGTGGCAATTTCTACGTCTCGTTGCAAGGCATAATGCTGCAAACCGTCGTCACTGATAATCACGTTGCACTGCGGATTAGCCTGCAGCAAAGCTTGCCCTAGCTGTACTTTATTGTTTCCCACAAAGACCGGGCATGCCGTGCGTTGTGCAATCAATACCGGCTCATCACCAACCAAGCTAGGGTTGCTGTTAGCGCATACCGAGGTGGCGGTTTGCTGCTTACCGCCATAGCCACGGCTAATAACGCCAGGCTTTAATCCAGCTGCTTGCAATTGCTGAACTAAGTAAATAACCAGCGGGGTCTTGCCGGTCCCGCCAACGCTGATGTTCCCCACCACAATCAACGGCACGCTTAATCGGCTGCTTTTTAACAAGCCCAGCCTGTACATGGCTTTTCTTAGAGCCACCAAGCCCATAAAAATACAGGACAGCGGCAACAAAACACACTGCCAAGACGAGCGGACTTGCCATTGTTTCTGCAGCCAACCCTTCATTTAAGCCCAAGCCTGGCCATACTTAGGCCTGCGCAGCAAATTGCTTATGGTAAAGCTTAGCATAATGCCCGGCTTGCTCAAGCAAAGCTTGATGCGTGCCAATTTCAACCACCTCCCCCTGCTCCATCACCATAATGCGATCGGCATTTTCTATGGTGCTCAAGCGATGGGCGATGACGATGCTGGTGCGATTCTGCATCAAGCTATCCAGCGCCTGTTGCACATGCTGTTCTGACTCGCTATCCAAGGCTGAGGTGGCTTCATCCAGCAGCAAGATAGGCGCATTTTTTAAAATGGCTCGTGCAATAGCGATGCGTTGGCGCTGCCCACCGGACAATTGCAAACCTCGGTCACCCAATTCTTGTTGCAAGCCATTTGGCAGTTGCTCTATGAATTCCCATGCATTCGCAGCCTTGGCGGCAGCAATCACGTCCGCCTCACTGGCGTTGCCCAACAAACCATAAGCAATGTTGTTAAACACCGTATCGTTAAACAAAATGACATCTTGACTGACCAAGGAGAACTGCTGGCGCAAATCCGCCAAAGCCAAATCACGCATGTCCACACCGTCTAACAGCACCTGCCCTTGCTGCAATTCATAAAACCTGGGTAACAAATTAATTAGACTGGTTTTTCCACCACCGGAACGCCCTACCAATGCCAACCTTTCGCCCGGCTTAATGCTAAAGCTAATCCGGTTTAATGCAGGTCGTTTGGTGTTCGGGTAGGCCAACAGCACGTCTTTAAACTCGATCTCCCCTTTTGTGCGTTGCGGCATAGGCTGTCCGTCTTCTTGCTCCGGATCCAAATCAACTAAAGCGAAAACACTTTGCGCAGCCGCTAGCGCCAGCTGCACGTCCTCGTTCATGGCCGTTAAATTTTTAATAGGGGCGATGAGCATCAATAGCGCGCCAACAAATGCCGCAAACTCACCCGCACTGAATTTGCCTATGGCGTAATACACCACCAAGCCCAAGGAAACGGCGGCCAACAACTCGACCACCATGCTATTTATACCAGCTAGGCGCGCCAAACGCGTTTGCAAGCGTCGGTTGTTGATGACGGCTTTGGCGTAACGTTCGTTTTCGTAATTTTGCCCGGCGAATATTTTGACCACGCGCTGACCGGCAATGGACTCCTGAGCCACTTGGGTCATGTCACCTAGGCTAGACTGCACCTCTCGACCGGCATCGCGCAACTGCGGCGCCATGGTTTTCAAGCAGGCCGCCATCAGAGGGGCCAACAAAACAAAAATAAGCGTCAACCGCCAATCCAAATACAGCATATACGCCATGATGCCTATGGCCGTAAGGCTATCTCTAATTATGGTCAGCGTGGATTTGGTGGTGGCATTGGCCATCTGCTCAACATCATTAACCAACTTAGACACCAGCTTGCCATTGGCTGCTTGATCATAGAAACCAAGCGGCAAACGCATGAGCTGCCTAAACACATCCAAACGCAGGTCGGCCACGACACGACGTGCCAACCAGCGCATTGAAAAATTGGCCGCAAAACCAGATAGCGCCCGTAGGGCCAATAATGAAAACAGCAGCAACGGCAAGTAAGCGAGGTTATTGGCCGACTGCTTGACAAAGCCTTCGTCGGTGACATGCTTTATGAGCACTAAGAAAGCCGTATTGCTAAAGGCGAGCAAGATCAGCGCCATCACACCCAATAGGCAGACCAATAGGTGCAACCTGGCATACGACCAAAGGCGTAGAAAATGATTGTTTGAAGAGGCCGCCGGGCTTGCCATCACATGCTGAGATTTAGAAATGGGCTGAAAATAAGCCATCTTGAAAAATTAACCACGGCAAGCTTGCGCCATCGAATTCTTAAGATGGCTTTATTTATTTGGATTGCGTCGCAAAGGTAATGTGGGTGTAGCCCACGGTGCGGGATGCCTCCATGACATCCACCACAGACTGGTGGGTGCTCTTGGCATCGGCATTAATGATAAT
>CAJBBQ010000194.1 GCA_903951385.1 uncultured Pseudomonadota bacterium | reverse complement strand
CGGGATATTTTCCGTAATGCCGCCACCGGTAATGTGCGCCATGCCTTTTACCGGCAGGGTAGCCAGCAACTGCAACAAGGGCTTAACGTAAATACGTGTGGGCGCCATCACCACGTCTTTAAATGGGCGACCATGAAAGTCCGATGTAAAATCGATGCCGGATTTGGCTATCAGCTTGCGTATCAATGAATAGCCGTTGGAATGGGCGCCACTGGATGCCAAACCCAGCACCACGTCGCCGGCCGCTATGGTGCTGCCATTGATGATGTTTTCTTTATCCACGCAACCCACGGCAAAGCCGGCTAAATCGTATTCACCGGCTGGGTACATGCCCGGCATCTCGGCGGTTTCACCACCAACTAAAGCGCAGCCGGATTGCTCACAGCCGGCAGCAATGCCTTTGATCACTTGGGCGGCCGTGCCCACTTCCAATTTGCCGCAGGCGAAGTAGTCTAGGAAAAATAAGGGCTCAGCACCTTGCACCAAAATATCGTTCACACTCATGGCCACCAAGTCGATGCCCACGGTGTCGTGTTTATTCAATTCAAAGGCCAATTTAAGTTTGGTGCCCACGCCATCGGTGCCGGATACCAATACCGGATTTTTGTATTTCTTAGGCATCTCGAATAGCGAGCCAAAGCCACCGATGCCAGCCAACACTTCAGGGCGCATGGTGCGTTTAGCAAACGGTTTAATTTCTTCAATTAAGGCATCGCCTGCTTCTATGTCTACACCGGCATCGCGGTAGCTGATTGATGTTGTATTAGTAGAGTGGGTAGTCAAAACGGCTCTCGCTTCGTGATCAATAGGGTTTTTTTAATGCAATTCGGGAGTTAAACAGTAATTTAAGTATAATTTTAACCTATATGACGACTGAACCCAAAAAAACTGCAGTAAAAAAACCTAGGCTGCCTACTCTTAACGGCCACCATCATCGAACTCTGTGCAGCATGGCACGCTTAGTCAAAATCCGCAGCGCCGCTTAAGTTTCACCTCCCTATTGAAAGCCATGAAGCAACTTCTACTCGACATCAAACCGGCCTCGCCACCTAGCCTGCAAAACTTTATGGCCGGCCGTAATGCCGAGGCATTGGCTAGCTTAAGGGCGGCCGTCTCGCCATCCGGCGCATCCCATTTCATCTACCTTTGGGGTGAAGCCGGTAGCGGCAAAAGCCATTTGCTCAAAGCCTGTGCTGCGCAAAATGTGACGGTGGTGGACGACGTGCATTTATTGAGTGCGGATGCGCAAATCGATTTATTTAATCGCTATAACCAGATAAAAGAAACCCACGGCAGCTTGATCACGGCCGGCTTGCACGCTCCCACGCAAATGGGTTTGCGTGATGATTTGGCCACCCGCTTAGCCTGGGGTTTGGTCTACCAATTGCACGCCTTGAACGACGCAGAAAAATCCTTAGCCCTGCAAAATCATGCCATGGAACGCGGCATGCGCTTACCCAGTGAAGTGGTGGATTATTGCCTGCGTTATTTGCGTCGCGATTTATCCACCCTCATGGCCACTTTAGACGCGCTAGATGAGTGGTCACTCACTACCAAGAAACCCATTACTGTTCCGTTATTACGTCAGTTATTGCAATTAAATTTAGCGCTGTAAACACGCCCTTACAATTAGGTTAGCCCATGATACGTATCACCGAAATTAAATTAGCCCTGGATCACCACCCCGATGAAATTCGGGCGGCCGTTATAAAAAAACTGGGCATCAATGCGGCCGATTTATTGGATTACGCCATCTTCAAACGCGGCGTCGATGCGCGCAAAGCCAACGCAATTTTATTGGCCTACACCTTGGATGTAACGGTGCAAGGTGAAGCAAAAATTCTCGCTAAATTACGCAAAGACCCGCACGTCAAATTGGCGCCAGACACGTCTTACCATTTCGTGGCGCAAGCGCCCGCCAACTTAACAAAACGGCCGGTCATTATTGGCATGGGGCCATCCGGCTTATTTGCCGCGCTGATATTAGCCCAGTCTGGATTTAAACCCTTGGTATTAGAGCGTGGCAAAGCGGTGCGGGAACGCACCAAAGACACCTTTAATTTTTGGCGTAAAAGCGAATTGAATACCGAATCCAACGTGCAATACGGTGAAGGGGGCGCTGGCACCTTTTCTGACGGCAAGCTATACAGTCAGATTAAAGATCCCAAGCATTATGGTCGTAAAGTGCTGAACGAATTCGTTAAAGCCGGTGCGCCAGAAGAAATTTTATACGTTAGCCACCCGCACATAGGCACCTTCAGATTGGTCAGCATGGTGGAAAAAATGCGTGAAACCATCATCGCCCTTGGCGGCGAGATTCGCTTTCAAAGTCGCGTTGACGACATAGAACTGAGCAGCAACGAGCAAGGGCAACATCAAGTGCAAGCCGTCGTGCTGCAAAACGGCGAGCGCATTGCCACCGACCATTTGATTTTAGCGGTGGGCCACAGCGCCCGCGATACCTTTGAGATGCTCTACGAAAGAGGCGTCTTCATCGAAGCCAAGCCGTTTAGCGTAGGCTTCAGAATTGAGCACCCGCAATCCTTAATCGACAGCGCCCGCCACGGCCCAAATGCCCAACACCCTATCTTGGGCGCAGCCGATTATAAATTGGTCCACCATGCCAGCAATGGCCGCAGCGTCTACAGCTTTTGCATGTGCCCAGGCGGCACGGTAGTGGCCTCGGCCTCGGAGGCCGGTTGCGTGGTGACCAATGGCATGAGCCAGTATTCGCGTAACGAACGCAACGCCAATGCCGGCATAGTAGTGGGCATCACCCCAGAAGTGGATTTTCCCGGCCACCCACTAGCCGGCATCGCCTTCCAGCGGCACTGGGAACACCAGGCTTTTCTATTGGGCGGCAGCACCTACCAAGCACCCGGGCAGTTAATAGGCGATTTTCTAGCCAATCAAGCCTCAACCGAATTTGGTCAAGTCATGCCCTCTTACACCCCCAGCGTGCGCTTGGGCAATTTAGACACGGCCTTACCGGAATTTGTCATCAGCGCCATACGCGAAGCCATCCCACAATTTACCAAACAAATTAAAGGCTTTGATCTGGCCGACGGCATTTTGACTGGCGTAGAAACACGCACTTCCTCGCCTATACGCATCAAGCGCGATGAGGAAAGTTTGCAAAGCATCAACACGCAAGGCTTATACCCCACTGGGGAAGGCGCCGGTTATGCCGGCGGGATTTTATCGGCCGGGGTGGATGGCATACGCATCGCCGAGGCGGTGGCCTTGAGCATGAGCAGCTAAAGCAAATACCATGCACTGCTGCCATGGGTGTATGATGGTTTGACTAGCCTAGCTAGTTTCATTCAACCCAATTATTGAAAGGATGCATCATGAAAACCAACGTTGGTGGTATCGAAAAAATTATACGCATAGTGGTGGGCATTGCTTTGATCACTTGGGTGGCCGTGTTCGGCGGCCCAGTGTGGGCATGGATAGGCATCGCGCCTTTGTTAACCGGCTTGTTCAGCTACTGCCCGGCGTATGCCTTATTTGGCTGCAAAGGCGGTGCTTGCTGCAAAAAATAGCATCTGACTGCTCATAAAAAATAAGGCGATAGCATGGCTATCGCCTTATTTATTTATGGATGCGGATTATTGCCGGATCAAATAATCAAACGCACCCAATGAGGCTTTGGCGCCCTCGCCCATCGCAATGATAATTTGCTTATAAGGCACGGTGGTCACGTCGCCTGCAGCAAACACCCCAGCCAGTGAAGTTTGGCCGTGTGCGTTCACTTCCACCTCATTGAATTTACTCAAAGCCATGCCGCTGCTTTTTAGCCAATCGGTGTTCGGCAACAAACCTATCTGCACAAACACCCCGGCCAATGTGACGGTTTTCAAAGTGTCGCTGACCCGGTCACGGTAAATCAAGCCGTTGACCTTTTCATCTTCACCGGTGATTTCGGTGGTTTCGGCATTCACTATCACCGTGACATTGCTCAAGCTGTGTAATTTATCCTGCAAAATCGCATCGGCACTTAATTTGTCACCATGCTGCAATAAGGTAACGTGGCTGACAAAACCGGCCAAATCGATGGCCGCTTCCACACCCGAGTTACCGCCACCAATCACCGCCACGTGCTTACCTTTAAACAAGGGGCCGTCGCAATGCGGGCAATAGGCCACGCCCTTACCACGGTAAGCTTGTTCACCAGGAATGTTAAGCTCTTTCCAACGCGCACCGGTCGCGACAATGACCGCTTTGCTGGACAGGCTGGCACCGTTTTCCAAGGTCACTTCTATCAAACCACCGGCACCGGCTTTAGGCGCAGTTAAGGATAGTGCACGCTGCAAATTCATCACATCGATGTCGTAAGTTTTAACGTGCTCTTCAAGCGCCGCGACCAATTTAGGCCCCTCGGTTTCTTTTACCGAAATAAAGTTTTCTATGGCCATGGTGTCCATTACTTGGCCACCAAAACGCTCGGCAACAATACCGGTGCGTATGCCTTTACGGGCTGCATAAATAGCCGCGGCGGCACCGGCTGGACCACCGCCGACTATCAGCACATCATACGGCGCTTTGGCTGCTAGTTTTTTAGCTTCGCGCGCTTGTGCCCCTTGGTCTAATTTAGGCAAGATTTCATCCACGCCCATGCGACCTGCACCAAACTCCACGCCGTTCATGAATATGGTCGGCACGGCCATGATCTTGCGTTCGTTCACTTCTTCTTGGTACAAGGCACCGTCCACCATGACATGACTGATGTTTGGGTTGATCACCGCCATCAAATTCAAGGCCTGCACCACTTCTGGGCAATTGTGGCAACTTAATGAGATGAAGGTTTCAAAAGCAAACTGCCCGTCTAATGCGGCAATTTGCGCAATTTTTTCCGCCTCTAATTTCAGCGGGTGACCGCCAACATGCAACAAGGCCAAGACCAAAGAAGTGAATTCATGGCCCATGGGGATGCCCGCAAAACGGATGCCCACTGCCTGCGCCGCGTCTTTATGCGCCGCACCCCGCTTGACTGAAAAAGACGGCTTACGAGCATGCTCATCAAAGCTCAAGCTAATCTTGTCGGACATGCCGGCCAGCTCTTCCAATAAAGCCAACATTTCTTTTGCGCCTGCGCTGTCGTCTAATGATGCCACCAAGTCGACTGGCTCTTTGAGCATCTGCAAATAGGTTTGTAATTGGGTTTTAATTTGGGTATCTAAGGCCATGGTTGCTCTCGTTTTATTAATTTTTTTGTCAAAAAAAGCCTTATCTTTTGGATAAAGCTGTGGTTTTTAATGCTGCCCCAAGCTTATGGCTTAGGGCAGCCATCCATCTAAATCGCTAAATTTAGATTTTGCCTACTAAATCAAGTGATGGCGCTAATGTTTCGCTGCCTGGTGCCCATGATGCTGGGCACACTTCACCTGGATGGCTAGCCACGTATTGCGCGGCTTGCGCTTTACGGATTAAATCTGCAGCAGAACGGCCTATGCCTAGATCATTCACTTCCATGGCTTTGATCACGCCTTCTGGGTTGATTAAGAAAGTACCGCGTAGCGCCAAACCTTCCTCTTCTATCATCACTTCAAAGTTGCGTGTGATGGTACCAGTTGGGTCACCTATCATAGGGTATTGAATTTTTTTGATGGTGTCAGACGCATCGTGCCAAGCTTTGTGGGTGAAGTGCGTGTCGGTTGAAACAGCGTAAATTTCCACGCCCATTTTTTGGAATGTGGCGTTGTTATCTGCCAAATCGCCCAATTCAGTTGGGCAAACAAATGTGAAATCCGCTGGGTAAAACACCACTGCAGACCATTTGCCTTTTAGGCTGGCTTCAGTGACTTCAACAAATTTACCGT
>CAJBBQ010000193.1 GCA_903951385.1 uncultured Pseudomonadota bacterium | reverse complement strand
TTGCGGTTATTTAACATGACCGATTTAAGTAATAGACCGTATTCGCTGTCCACCCAAAACTTGTAGCTGTAGCGTAAATTGTCTTTGGATTCCAAAAACAGAATTTGTGCTTGCCTATCGGCCACACGCTCAATTTCCCCTGCTTTTAGGGTGTAATTGGCTTTAATGCTATCCAAATCGGTGGGCAGTATCGCTGGGAACATGTTTTGCCCACGGCGTTTTTCGATGATAATTTTTTCGTTTTTAGGGTTATAAATAACCACGTCGCCGCTTTGATTTAACACCTCACGCGGCGATCCATCTAACACCACGTTGCGGGCAAATTCATCGTGGCCATTGTAGATGTGTTTAATTTCGACTGACTTGGATTGCGCGCCAGTTTGGCAAACAAAAATACCTTGGTAGTTCAACACATGGGCAGCCACGGCCATTTTTTGTAGCGTTTGCCATTGATCGGTGCTGCCGGCTTGGCCGCTTACACTGAGTATCATCAGCGTGACAAGGGATAGTAAACGTTTAAACAACATCGCTAGCTTCCATTAAACCAAAAAATAAACCGTTCATTAGTTAGGGTAACTGGCCGGTTGGATGTAGTAAGAAGTCGATGATGGCGCGGAAGATTGGTGTGCCGTTAAGTATTCCGCAGGAATGAATTCTGCGTTTGTTGGAATGCCAGCCTCAACCGCGGCCACGTTGGCATTCAAGCTAGGATCTGCCACTTGCGCTTGCAAGACCATGAAACCCACCACCAAAACGGCAGCAAACGAGGCCGCCATGGACCAAGCGATCTGCTGACCACCGGATTTGCTGGCATTGCCATCGGCTTTTGCCGCGGATTTTAACCAAGCCGCATTGGGCGCTAATACGGTCGGTTCCATGTCGATTTTAGCCATTAAGTTGGCTTTAAAATCGGCACTTAAGGTTGGTGTGCCACGCATCACATCACCAATTAAATGGTAGCGACTCCATGCCTCAGCGGCCGGGCTGTTCGCTTGCATGCTGGCCAGCAGATGCTCGGCATCGGCTAACTCGATTTCGTTATCAGCTAATGCGGATAGTTGTTCTGTCATGATTTACTCCAAATACGTCTAATGCTAAAAGTTACTTACCAGCGTTTGTTGTCTGGTGTGTTTTCTAATAAGGGTTTTAATTTCAATGAGATGGTGTCGCGCGCTCTAAAAATACGCGAACGCACCGTGCCTATCGGGCAATTCATTACCGTGGCAATTTCTTCGTAGCTCAAGCCTTCAATTTCACGCAAGGTAATCGCCGTGCGCAATTCTTCAGGTAAGCCGGCCACCGTGTCATTAACGGTTTGGGCAATTTGCTTGGTCATCATGGACGACTCTGGCGTTTCCATGGTGCGTAACTCGTCACCGTCTTCAAAGTTTTCCGCGTCTTCCAACTCTATGCCGGTGCTGACACTGGGGCGGCGTTTTAATGACACCAAGTAATTTTTAGCGGTGTTAATGCCGATGCGGTATAGCCAAGTGTAAAACGCACTGTCACCACGGAAATTAGGCAATGCGCGGTAGGCCTTGATGAAGGTGTCTTGCACGATGTCTTCAATCTCGGACTGATCGCGCACCATGCGCGATAGCAAACGGGCTAGCTTGCGTTGGTATTTGTCCACCAACATAGAGAAGGCACGTTTATCACCGCGTTGCGCACGCAACACCAGTTCGTGGTCAATCTCTCGATTTTCTAGGGATGTATTGGCTACCAAGCTTAAATGTCCGTTGGGTTTAGTCTGCTGCTGATTATCAGCAGGACTGGGGTCGTGACTTAATTTCTTTTCGGTTTCGGCAGTATAACCTTGAGCAGCGACTTGTACTAAATTTAGTTGGGTAAAATTGATCACTTCCGCAAAATGCATTTTGTTCTCTCCCTTATTCCCCAGCAAACTACGCTGGTTTATTTATTTGGCTAATCCGTCATTTCTATTGCCTTTTATCAAGACAAAGCTACACTCTCAATAGTTCCAGCAAACACCATCGAATGTTTAACTTTCTCAAGACACAACAAAACCCGTATGCAGCAATTTGATGTACTCATAATTGGTAGTGGCTTGGCCGGCTTAAGCACGGCCTTGCGTCTGGCTGAGCACAAAAAAGTCTGCTTAGTCAGCAAGCGCAGCATTAACGACACGGCCAGCGATTGGGCGCAGGGTGGGATTGCCGCGGTGCTAACCGATGACCACGCCTTTTTTTCTTCCGATGTGGAAATCGTGCTGGGCCAGGCGGCCACAGCACTGGCCTACATCATGGTTCCCAAAGTCGAGTCCCTGGACGATGTGGAGATTGCGCTTGCAGCCATGGACGCCGCAGCGGCGGGCAAGCGCTCGGCGCCCATTCCCCTGCATGTGTTGATTGAGTCGCCTGCAGCCGTGCACCAGGTTTTTGCTATCGCAAAGCACCCGCGTGTGGAATCCATCAGCTTTGGTCTGATGGACTTTGTTTCCGCCCATGGCGGTGCCATTCCATCGAGCGCGATGGGCGTGCGCGGTGCGCAAGATACC
>CAJBBQ010000192.1 GCA_903951385.1 uncultured Pseudomonadota bacterium | reverse complement strand
TTGCAGGCATTAGAACCGCTGGACTTAAGCATACAAGACGACAGCGCTTTGCATGCCGGGCATGCCGGCAATCAGGGCGGTGGGCATTTTAGCTTAAGCATTAGTAGCGCGCATTTTTCAGGCAAATCTCAAGTCATGCGTCATCGTTTGGTATATGCGCAATTGGCTGATTTAATCCCCAATAAAATTCACGCCCTAAGCATCAACGCCATCGCCCCACAAGAGCTATAATCAAGCCAATCCATTACAACTACCTTTTTACATTAAAACCATAGCATAAGGATTTTTCATGAAATTCACCCCCACCCTGATCGCACTGGCCATTTTATCCATGGCGCCAAGCGCATACGCCGCCGACTCCTTGGCCACCGTAAATGGCAAAGCCATCAAGCAATCCATCTACGACTACATTGCCAAAGATGCCACAGCGCGCGGTCAGAAAGTGGATGGCCAAGTTAAACAGGCCATCACTAATAAATTGATTGATTCGGAATTGGTCTACCAAGAAGCGCAAAAATTGGGCTTGGATAAACAAGCGGATTACCTGGCACGTGAAGAATTATCCCGCCGTGAATTGTTGACCTCCATGTACTTGCAGGATTTTGTGAAAAAGAATCCGATCAGCGAATCCGAAACCAAATCTGCCTACGAAGAATACAAAAAAGCTTACGGCGACAAAGAGTACAGCGCACGCCACATCTTGGTTAAAACAGAAGGCGAAGCCAAAGACATCATTGCGCAGTTAGGCAAAGGCGGCGATTTCGCTAAGATAGCCAAGGAAAAATCCTTGGACCCTGGCTCTAAGGAAAAAGGCGGCGATTTAGGCTGGTTCTCACCGGCATCCATGGTAAAACCGTTCAGCGACGTGGCCATCAATCTGCAAAAAGGCAGCATTTCCACCAACCCAGTGCAAACGCAATTCGGTTGGCACGTCATCAAGTTAATTGACTCTCGCACCGCTCAACCTTTGCCCTACGACAAAGTAAAAGACGGCATACAAAAAAATCTACAACAGCGTAACTTAGAAAAGATGATGGCTGAATTACGCACTAAAGCCAAAATCGACATCAGCAAATAAGTGAATGATCAAGGGCTAGTCATACGAGCCCTTAATTTATCTAATCGCTCCATTTCACCGGCAATTGCAGCACACTGGCATTCGTGCCATAATAAGAATGGTTATCAATTACGCGAAAAAATAATGCGCCTTTTATCCCAATTAGCCATAGGTGAACACGCCACCATCTCCGCCATTGAGGCCGAGGAGTCGCTATACCATCGCTTATCGGCCTTGGGATTTCGCGTAGGCAAGCCCTTAAGTATCATGCGCAGGGCCAATTTTAATGGGCCCTTGCACGTGCGCTTAGGCACAACCGACGTCATCCTGCGTGACACCGAAGCAGCCCGCATACACGTGCAGAACAACTTGCAGACCAGCCAATGAAACGCATCGCTTTATTAGGCATGCCCAACACGGGCAAATCCACCTTATTCAACCGCATCAGCGGCGCATCCGCGCGGGTTGGTAATTGGCCAGGCATCACCGTGGATTTGATGAGCGCGAAAGTGCTATTGGGTGGTCACATCGCCGAGTTGGTGGATTTACCTGGCATATACGATTTGCATGGCTTTTCAGAAGACGAGCAAGTCGTGCGGCACTTTCTGGCGAACAACCCCTTGGATTTGGCCATAGTCTTACTCAACAGCTCGCAAATAGACCGGCAATTGTCGCTGTTATTGCAGATTAAAAAACTCAACATCCCCA
>CAJBBQ010000191.1 GCA_903951385.1 uncultured Pseudomonadota bacterium | reverse complement strand
ATCTTGTGGCGCGTTTTTGTTGCGGTCATTACGATTGCGGTTGCGATTGCGGTTGTTGCGGTTGCGATCGCGGTTGAATTCTTCGTTCTTCTCCGCTTCGGTTTTTTGTTTGCTGCTGGTCGATGCGCTACTGAATAAGTTTTTAATGCGGCCTAGCAAGGATAAGATCGGTGCCGCTGCAGATTTTTCCGCCACAATGGGTGCCGGTGCTGCTGGGGTGATGCCTCGCACTGCGGCCACTGGTCTGACTTCCTTGGCAGTTTGTTCTGCTGTAGGGATGTAAGACGTTTCAGTCGGTAACTCCACTAATTTGTAGCTGGCGCGACTGGTTTCTTCGGTCACGTCATCGTGCTTGACACGCACGATGTTGTAATTGGGTGTTTCCAGGTGAATGTTAGGAATTAACACCACTTCAACGCCCATGCGTTGTTCGATGGCATGAATGTCGGCACGTTTTTCGTTTAATAAGAAGGTTGCCACTTCAACTGGCAATTGCACCTGAATGATCGCACTGTTGTCTTTCATGACATCTTCTTGCGTGATGCGCAATATGTGCAAGGCGGTGGATTCAATGCCGCGTATGTGACCAGTGCCATTGCATCGTGGGCATGGGATGTGATTGGTTTCACCTAAGCTTGGGCGCAAGCGTTGGCGGGACAATTCAAGCAAGCCGAAGCGGGAAATTTTACCGGTTTGCACGCGTGCGCGATCGTGATGTAAGGCGTCACGAAGCGCATTTTCAACTTCACGTTGATTGCGTTGGCTTTCCATGTCAATAAAGTCTATGACCACCAAGCCACCAAGATCGCGCAAGCGTAATTGGCGTGCCACTTCTTCGGCGGCTTCCATATTGGTGTTGAAGGCGGTGTGTTCGATATCGCTACCGCGCGTGGCGCGGCCAGAGTTGACGTCTACTGAAACCAAAGCCTCGGTGTGGTCGATAACAATCGCGCCGCCTGAGGGTAAGCGCACTTCGCGGGAGAAAGCCGATTCAATTTGGTGTTCAATTTGGAAGCGCGTGAATAGGGGGATTTCATCTTGGTACAATTTTACGCGGCCGACATTACCAGGCATGACGTGGCTCATGAATTGCAAGGCTTGTTCGTGTATGTCCGGTGTGTCGATTAATATTTCACCGATATCGGCGCTAAAGTAATCGCGAATGGCGCGTATCACTAGGCTGCCTTCTTGGTAAATTAGGTAAGCGCCACTTTGCATGGTGGAGGCGCCATCAATGGCTGCCCATAACTGCGTTAAGTAATTTAAATCCCATTGCAGTTCTTCGGCGTTGCGGCCAATACCTGCAGTGCGAGCAATGATGCTCATGCCTTTTGGTACTTCCAATTGCGCTAATACATCGCGTAACTCGTCTCTGTCTTCGCCTTCTATGCGGCGAGATACACCACCGCCACGAGGGTTGTTAGGCATAAGCACTAAATAACGACCGGCCAGTGAGATGAACGTAGTAAGGGCGGCGCCTTTGTTGCCACGCTCGTCTTTGTCCACCTGCACGATGATTTCTTGACCTTCTTTTAAGGCGTCTTGTATGCGTGCTTTGCTGTCTGCGCCTTCTTTGAAGTAGCTACGTGCGACTTCTTTGAAAGGTAAAAAGCCGTGCCTGTCCATGCCGTAGTCGACAAATGCCGCTTCCAGTGATGGTTCTATGCGGGTGATGACACCTTTGTAAATATTGCTTTTGCGCTGTTCTTTACCAGCGTGTTCTATGTCTAAATCGATCAGTTTTTGACCGTCTACGATAGCAACGCGTAATTCTTCCGATTGCGTTGCATTAAATAACATGCGTTTCATTGTTTGCTCCTATAGGGCTTAAGGCGCAGACTGAGTATTGAAGGCAGATTAAGGTGATGGTGCCAATGGAATTGGCCAAGCTACTGAAGGCGCGTTAAAAGTGCGCGTAGGTGAAATCTAACGATTTTGAATTATAAAGACTAGCCGCGAAAAAGTCGCTCTGTTCTAAAAGTATGAATAATCAACAAGTTATAGAGCCGCATTGGCAAATGCAAGGGCTGTAATTAAACCGGTTTCTACTTCATGTGTTTCAATTGTAGGCAGTAACTTACGATGTTTCTGCCTGTCGTTAAATTAAACTAATCATTAAAATTTATGCCGTTGTGGCGTAAATTCGTTAAAATTCTATCTTCAGTAAATGCCTATTTAGCGATACGCCAAATCGGACTACCACGTTAAGTCGCGCTTTATGTTTATTTGTCTGCGGCGGCTTGAGCGCTAATTTTTACTTGCTGCTACTTTATAATATGGCGAGCGGCGTTAACCAAGTATCTGTTTCCACTTTAAAAAGCCAGGTCAGCGTGCGGTGCAGGCTAACTTATTGCCATTTAAGTGTATTTTCTACATCAATTAATCTTTAATTAATTGATAATGGCGTAAGTATAGGCTACTACTAACATTTAAGCAAAGAATGAACACTATCAGCACACAAAATCAGCCATCTAGTTCGGAGCATGTCAGTGCATTGGCAGCGGCTTTTCTCACGGTTGACGAGGCAAGCGAGGGGCAGCGAGTGGATAACTTTCTGGCTAAAACCTTAAAAGGGGTGCCTAAGAGCCATGTTTACCGTATCTTGCGCAGTGGCGAGGTGCGAGTTAATAAAAAACGCATCGATGCGGATTTTCGCTTAAGTTTAGGCGACGTGGTGCGTATACCGCCGACGCGCGCCAAGCAGCTTGATAAGCCTGAGATGAAGCCGCCCAGCGTGTCGAAGTTTGCTGATGCCATTTTGTTTGAAGACGATGCGCTATTGGTAATTGATAAACCGGCTGGCTTTGCGGTGCATGGCGGTAGCGGTATCAACCGTGGTGTCATTGAGCAAATGCGATTGGAGCGGCCTAAAGCCAAGTTTTTGGAATTAGTGCACCGCTTGGATAGGGAAACGTCGGGCGTGTTGATGTTGGCAAAAAAACGCAGTGCGCTGGTTGCTTTGCACGAAGCCATACGCCACAACCAAACGGACAAGCGCTACTTAATGTTGGTGCAAGGGACGTGGTTAGAAAAAAAGAAACGTGTGGTGCTCGACTTGCAGCGCTATTTATTACCCAATGGGGAGCGTCGCGTCAATGTAGTGACGGACGCTAGCAAGGATAAATACAATGAGCGCCTAAGCTCGGAAACCCTATTTAAGTTAGTTAAAAACTTTAACCATCCGCAATTGGGGCCATTTAGTTTGTTGGAAGCGCAGTTGGTGACTGGACGCACGCATCAGCTGCGCGTGCAGTTGGCCCACTTGGGCTTTGTGATTGTTGGGGACGATAAATACGGCGATTTTGCTGCCAATAAAGCCCTGCAAAAGCATGGTTTGAAGCGCATGTTTTTGCATTCCGCGATCACTAAAATCCATCACCCTTTGACCCAAGCTAAGCTGGAATTGATTGCGCCTTTGCCGGTCGAATTAAATCAGTTTTTACAAAAATTAGAAGCCATTAGTTTAGAAAACATTAAATTAGAAACCATTAAATTAGAAACCAAGAATTAAGAAAGTACCGTAAGGCATGCAAAAGCAATTTGATTTAATCGTTTGGGATTGGGATGGCACTTTAGCTGACTCCACTGGCATGATTACCGACGCCTTGCTCAATGCAGCGGCGCAGGTAGGGTTGCCGACATTAAGCAGCAGTGAGGCCAGCAGCATTATAGGCTTGGGTTTGCGTGAAGCCATTCATACCTTATACGGTGACATACCGGCCGCACAGGCACAAGCCTTGGCCACGCAATACAGCAATAATTATTACGCCGGAGAAAGCCGCATCCCATTGTTTGCAGGCGCGGTGGATACCATTAAGACGCTTAATAAACGCGGCTTTAAATTAGCCGTCGCCACTGGCAAGGGTAGGCGGGGATTGAATTTGGCTTTGCAGCACTGTGCCTTGACGCATTATTTCCACGCCACTCGCACTGTGGACGAGTGTTTTTCTAAACCCCATCCGCAAATGTTGCACGAATTGATGGAGGCTTTAGTGGTATTGCCTGAGCGCACGTTAATGATAGGTGACACCAGTTACGATTTGCAAATGGCTAAAAATGCAGGCGTAAGCGCAGTTGGCGTTACTTATGGCGCACAAAAGGCCGAGCAATGGCAACACCTTGAACCTCTTCGCCAATTTAACAACTTCAACAGTTTAAGTGCATGGTTGTTGGAGGGATAAGATGAGTGACTCTAGCCCGTGCGTAGTGTTTAAAAGTGAAGATGTGCATGAGCAGGGTAAAGGCCTGCGTTTTGCACTGCCCGCGCTGGGTGAATTTGCCGGCGGCTTTGTTGTTCGTTATCACGGCCAAGCTTATGCTTACGTTAATCAATGTGCGCATGTGGCCGTGGAACTAGATTGGAACGAAGGCGAGTTTTTTACTGCTGAAAAAGAACATTTAATTTGCGCCACGCACGGTGCCCATTATCGACCCGATAACGGTTATTGTGTGATGGGGCCTTGTAAGGGTAAGCGTTTGCGCGCCATACCACTTACTGAACAAAATCAAATTATTAGCATAGATATTAGTGCCATTTCTTAACCCTAATTTTAGAGAGAAATACCATGTCAGAAGAGAATAATTGGCAACGTGATGCCATAGAAAAATTGGCTAGCGCCGCCTTAAACGAGCAAAAATCGGCTAGGCGCTGGGGGGTGTTTTTTAAAATATTAATGTACTCGTATTTGTTTTTCTTGCTGTTTTTAGCCATGGGCTGGCTAGGTGAGAGTAAGAAAACACTTAGTGATCACACGGCTTTGATTGAAGTGGCCGGTGTCATTGAAGCCGATGGCGAAGTCAATGCCGACAGTTTTATTGGTAGCTTGCACGATGCCTACGAAGACAAACACACCAAGGGCATTATCTTGCGCATCAATAGCCCAGGCGGCAGTCCGGTGCAGGCCGGTATTATTAATGATGAAATTGAGCGGCAAAAACGCTTGCACCCGACCATACCGGTGTATGCGGTGGTGGAAGACATTTGCGCTTCGGGTGGTTATTACATCGCCGCGGCGGCAGACAGGATATACGTGGATAAAGCCAGCATAGTTGGATCCATAGGCGTGTTGATGGACGGCTACGGCTTTACCGAGCTAATGAAAAAAGTAGGGGTGGAGCGCCGCTTGATGACGGCCGGCGAAAACAAGGCCATGTTAGACCCGTTCTCGCCCATCAATCCTAAACACCAAGCCTACGCGCAAACCATGCTCAATGAAATCCACGAGCAATTTAAAGCCGTGGTGCGTGAAGGCCGTGGTCAGCGTTTGAAAGAAACACCGGAAACATTTAGTGGCTTATTTTGGAGCGGTGAGCAAAGCGTTAAGATGGGTTTGGCTGATGCCATAGGCAGCACCGATTTCGTGGCGCGTGAGGTAATAAAACAAGAAGACATAGTCGACTTCACCTACCAAGATGACTTTGCTAGCCGCTTAGCTAAGCGCATAGGCGCAAGCGCTAGTGCCAGCTTAGGTGAGGGTATAGCGCGTCAGCTAACGAGTAGCGGCGAACTAAAATTGCATTAACTTATTTGTGTGATTTGGTGTAGTTAATTAAGCCATTGGTGGAGCTGTCAAAGCTTGTGACAACGCCATCACTGGTTAATAAGGGTAGGATTTCTTGGGCAATTTGTTTGCCGTATTCCACGCCCCATTGATCGTAGCTATTGATGTCCCAAATCATGCCTTGGACGAATATTTTATGCTCGTACAAGGCGATCAGTTTGCCTAGCGTATTGGGTGTAAGTTTATCAAACAAGATGGAAGTGCTTGGGCGATTGCCTTCAAACACCTTATGCGGCAATAGGTTTTCTAATTCCGCACCAGTCAAGCCTTGCTCTTGCAATTCCAAGCGGGCTTCATCCGGTGTTTTGCCCAGCATTAAGGCCTGGGTTTGGGCAAGGAAGTTTGCCAGTAAAATTTTGTGGTGGGCGTAACCGTGTTTGCCTATGGCGTAGTGGCTGTGCACTGGCATTAAAAAATCGCAGGGCACGACTTGCGTGCCTTGGTGTATTAATTGATAAAAGGCGTGCTGACCATTGGTGCCAGCTTCGCCCCAAATTACTGGGCCGGTTTTGTATTGTATGCGCTTGCCATCGCGGCAAGTGAATTTACCGTTGCTTTCCATATCGGCTTGCTGCAAGTAAGCTGGGAAGCGTGACATGCCTTGATCGTAAGGCAGTATCGCGTGGGTGGCGACGTCAAAGAAGTTGTTGTACCAAATCCCTATCAGCGCCATGATCACCGGCATATTTTCTTCTAATGGCGCAGTTTGAAAATGCTGATCCATTTCATGTGCGCCGCTTAGCAAGGCTTCGAAGTGATCCATGCCTACGTACAAGGCGATGGATAAGCCTATGGCCGACCACAAGGAATAACGACCACCCACCCAATCCCAAAAGGCAAACATATTCGCCTGATCGATACCAAAATCGGTGACCGCCTTGGCGTTAGTGGAAAGGGCGACGAAGTGTTTGGCCACGTGGGCATTATCCTGCGCCTTGTTTAAAAACCAGGTGCGCGCTGAAATGGCGTTGGTCATGGTTTCTTGGGTGGTAAATGTTTTAGATGCCACAATAAACAAGGTGGTTTCAGGCTGGCATTTTTCTAAGGCGCGCATCAAGTGGGCGCCGTCGATATTTGAAACAAAATGCACCGCTAAATCTGCACTGGCATAAGGTTTTAATGCATCGCAGACCATGACTGGGCCTAGGTCTGAGCCGCCTATGCCTATGTTAACCACATCGGTGATGCGTTGGCCGGTGTAGCCTAACCATGCGCCTGAACGGACTTTTTCTGAGAAATCGCGCATTTGCGCTAACACTGCATTGACTTCAGGCATGACGTCCACGCCATCGACCAACACCGGGCGATTGCTACGATTGCGTAAAGCCGTGTGCAACACAGCTCGATTTTCCGTGATATTGATTTTCTCGCCGGCGAACATGCGGTCACGCCAATTTTCTAGCTGCGCTTCTTTGGCTAATTGCAAGAGTAAAGGCAGCGTTTCATCGTTGATGCGGTGTTTGGAGAAGTCAAACAACATATCATCAAGCTGAAAGCTGAATTTATCGAAGCGGTTGGTATCTTGGGTAAATAAATCGCGCATATTGCTTGCCGCGATTGTTTTTTGATGACGGCATAGCGCTTGCCATACCGGTAAAGTTGTTAGTGCAGCCATTTATTTAGTCGTGCTTTAATTTAAAGTTAATTTAACTGTAAAACGATACCTGCCAATGGGGGTAAAGTTATGAGCAGTGATTGATTGTGTTGCATCCATGCCACGTTTTCCGTGTGTAAGCCTAGTCCGTTACCTTGATTGCTGCCGCCATAGCAAGCCGCATCGCTGTTAAAGATTTCTTGGTAACTGCCTGCTTGTGGCACGCCTATCCGGTAGCTGTTGCGTAATACCGGTGTGAAATTAAGCACTATTATAACAAAACTATTGTCCAAACCGCGCCGTAGGTAGCTAACAATTGATTGGTCGCTATCGTGGCAATCTATCCAAGCAAAGCCTTGCGATTCAAAATCCAGGGCATGCAATGCATGCTGTTGTTTATAAAGTTTATTTAAATCGCCACTGACTTGTTTGATGCCACGGTGCCATTGATGGCCTTGGTAATCGTCACCCAGTAAATGCCAATCCAAGCTGCTGTTGACGTTCCACTCCCGTCCTTGACCGAATTCGTTGCCCATGAAGTTGAGTTTTTTACCCGGTGTGGTCATTTGGTAGGTCATCAACAGGCGCAAGTTGGCGAATTTTTGCCAAGTATCACCGGGCATTTTATCCAATAAAGAATGCTTGCCATGCACCACTTCGTCGTGCGAGAAGGGCAAGACAAAATTTTCCGAGTAGGCGTAGAGTTGACCGAAAGTCAGCATGTCGTGGTAGTAGCGTCTGTGGACTGGATCATGCTCGATATAGGCGAGCGTGTCGTTCATCCAGCCCATGTTCCACTTCATGCTAAAGCCCAGTCCGCCCAAATAGACTGGACGCGATACACCAGGCCATGCGGTGGATTCCTCGGCTATGGTTAAGACGCCCGGAAACTCTTCACCGACCATCACATTAAATTGCTTGAAGAAATCGATAACGTCTAGGTTTTCGCGACCACCAAATTTGTTGGGTAACCATTCGCCGGCTTTGCGCGAGTAATCCAAATACAACATGGATGCCACGGCATCCACGCGGAAGCCGTCTAGGTGGAATTCCGTTAACCAATAATGCGCGTTAGCCATTAAGAAATTACGCACTTCATTGCGGCCGTAATTAAATATATACGTACCCCAATCTTGGTGCTCGCCTAAGCGCGGGTCTTCGTGCTCGTATAAGGCGGTGCCATCAAAGCGTGCCAATGCCCAATCGTCTTTAGGGAAATGGCCGGGTACCCAATCCAATACCACGCCGATGTTGGCTTGGTGGAATGCGTCAATCAAAAAGCGTAAATCGTCGGGTGAGCCAAACCGGTTGGTGACACCGAAATAGCCGGTGGTTTGGTAGCCCCATGATTCGGTTAATGGGTGCTCAGACAGTGGCATCAATTCAACGTGGGTATAGCCCATTTCGGCCACGTAGGGCACTAGGGTGGCGGCCAACTCACGGTAGCTTAAAAACTGCCCTTGTGCATTGCGCTGCCAGGATCCTAAATGCACTTCGTAGCAATTAAATGGCGCGTGCAGCCAGTCATTTTTTTTGCGTGCAGCCAACCATGCCTCATCCTGCCATTGATGTTGGTTGAGGCTGATTTTAGCCGCCGTGCCTGGGCGCGCTTCAAATTCGAAACCATAGGGATCGGTTTTGACTAAAACGGCGCCACTGTGGCGGTTACGCAGTTCAAATTTATAGCTATCGTTGCTGCTAAGACCAGGAATGAAAATATCCCAAACGCCGCTGGAACCATGGGCGCGCATGGAATGCACGCGGCCATCCCAATTATTAAAGCTACCGGTTACGCTGACGCGTTCAGCATTTGGTGCCCACACGGCAAAGCGCACGCCGCTGACGTTTTCTTGGGTTTGCCACTGCGCGCCCAAGGTTTTGTAGGCTTGCAGCAAGCGGCCTTCGCCAAATAAATACAATTCATCTTGAGTAAGGCTGCTGCCAAAGGTGTAGGGGTCATGGGTTTCGTAAGCGTCATCACCGATAGTGATTTTAAGTAAGCAGGGCAGACTTAAGGCTGTTTCGCTGCTCACTTCAAACAAGCCGTCGGCGTGGGTTTTTTCTAGCGCTAGCCATAGCTTACCGTGTTTCACGCTTACGCTGCTAGATTGAGGAAGGTAGGCTCGGTATACGTAGCCGCCATCGATTTGGTGCAAGCCTAAAAAGCTAAATGGATCATGGTGCTTGGCTTTTAAAATCATGCGCAAGCCATCTTGGGCAAGCTTAGCGGCTGATTGCTGCGGCATTTTAGGCTTAGCAATAGTTTTAGCTGCGGATTTAGCAGCCACTTTTGCGGGTTTTTTAACCGTGACGCCTGTCGT
>CAJBBQ010000190.1 GCA_903951385.1 uncultured Pseudomonadota bacterium | reverse complement strand
TGCTCAGCTAATGTATTGGAGAACGCATGGCTACCATCGCCCTTGCCTACAAAATACAAAGCTTTTGTTTTAGCTGGATGCAATGCGGCCTCTATGGCTGCCATGCCGGGCATGGCGATAGGCGTTGGCGGTAAGCCTGAACGGGTATAAGTGTTGTAGGGGGTGTCGCGCAATAAATCTTGCTTACGTATGTTGCCGTCATAATACCGGCCCATGCCATAGATTACCGTAGGATCCGTTTGCAGTCGCATGCCGATAGCCAAACGATTAATGAACACGCCCGCTATCATGGGGCGCTCACTGGCCTTGCCTGTTTCTTTTTCAACGATGGAGGCCATGATTAGCGCCTGATAGCTGTTTTCGTAGGGCAAGCTGGCATCGCGTTTAGCCCACGCCTTAGCTAATTTGTTTTGCATGGATAAGTAGCTGCGCTCCAAAATAGCCGCGTCGCTGGTATTACGATTAAAGTAAAACGTGTCCGGGAAAAACAATCCCTCGGCAACGGCGTATGGAGAGCCTAATGATTTCATTATCTCCGCTTCTGGCACATTGACCAGGGTTTGCTTGAGCGCATCGTTCTGTTTGATTTTCAATTGCAGTTGGTAAAAGCTATGGCCTTCAATAAAAGTAATGCTGGCCTGCGTGGTTTTGCCGTGATTCAGGGAAAGCAATAATTGGTAAGGCGATACGTTCTTATTCAAGGTGTACTCACCCGCTTGCAAATAGGCCTCCTTATTCAGCAACTTGGCAATCAAGATAAAACGCCACGGCTCACTTAGTACGCCTTGTCTTACCAGTTGCTTCGCAATGCTTTTAAGGCCACTGTTGGCTTGTATGCTGATTTCTTGGTTATTCGGCTGCAGTTTGAGTGGCGAAATGGCATAGTAGACTAGGCCAGCTAGCAAGGCGCCTGTTAGAAAAAACGATAGCCATAGCCATTTTTTGATACGCTTAATCATGTGATAGTAGCGCCCTAAAGTTTTTAGCAAGGGCTTGTTGTGGCCAAGAGGTGTTTTGAATAGACCGCACTTGAAAGACCCCAAATAAGCTGTTGCATATAAGCACTTCATCGGCTTGCATTAAACGCGCTAGCGGCAATTGAGTGACTTGAACGGTTAAATTTAATACGCTAGCTAAGCTTAAAATTCTCTCGCGCGTGATGCCGGAGACGCCGCATTGCATCAAGTCCGGTGTTAGCAATTGATTGCCGTAGCGAGCGAATAGATTGGCCATGGTGCATTCAATTGCGTTATCTTGCTGATCTAATAATAGCCCATCAAATGCCGCGTCATCACGCCATTCCATACGCGCCATAATGTTTTCTAGGCGATTTAAGTGTTTAATGCCGGCTAATTTGGGTTGTGCTGCTAGCCGCAATTCACACAAATGCAAATCTACCCCAGTCGTATACGTCTCTGGCGCATAGCTTGGCATGGTCGATTGAATTATTATCCGGCTAGGACAGGTGACTGCAGGCGTCTTATAGCCGCGCTCCCCTTCCCCTCTGGTAATGATGATTTTTGCAACGCCTAGCTTATTGCTTTCTAGGTCAGGCTCAACAAGCAGCTGCACAAAGTCGTGCATAAGCAAATCGGCACTCGGGCATACCATGCCTATGGCGGCGCAGTCAGCAACCAGCTTCTGGTAATGCAGTGGCCAGCAAACAGGCATGCCCCCTTTGGTTTGCATGGTGCGAAAGACGCCGTCCCCATAAGCTAAACCACGATCTAATGGCTTTATGGTTTGGCTTAAATCGCCGTTAACTATATA
>CAJBBQ010000189.1 GCA_903951385.1 uncultured Pseudomonadota bacterium | reverse complement strand
TGAGTGTTTGCCGCAGTTCTCGGCTCATGCTCAAGCTGTTGCCTTGGATGGAAATGGTTTTGAAGGTCACCTCGCTCATGCCGCGTGGGTGAAAGCCACAGCCAGTCATTAACAGGCTGACTAAGACTAGACTGACTGAGACTAGGCTGACTAGGCTTATGTTTTTTAGCTTGGTGTAGAGCAAACCATGCATTCCCTGTTAAGACGCCATCACGGTTAAGACACCACCACGTTAATCAGCTTATTTGGCACCACGATGATTTTACGTACTTGCAATGGCGCTTCCATGAATTTTTGCACAAAGGGCTGAGCCAAGGCTAATTGTTCCAATTGCGCTTTGCTTTCGCTTTTAGCCACGGTGAGGCTGCCGCGCAATTTGCCGTTCACTTGAATGACGTATTCCACGCTGTCTTGTTCCATGGCAGTGGGGTCAGCCAGTGGCCATGAAGCGTCCAATATGTGGCTGCCTGGGCAAAGTTCGGCCCAAAGCGCTTGGCAGACATGCGGCACGATGGGCGAGAGCAAGAGCGCCACGTTTTGCAAGACTTCTTGTCGCACCTGGCGACTGAGGGTTTGCGTGCATTCCATTTTCGCTAAGGCATTCATCAGTTCCATCACCGAGGAAATGGCGGTATTGAAACTGTGGCGTCGACCGTAATCGTCGGCTACTTTGTCTATGGTCTGGTGTAATTGCAAACGCAGGGTTTTTAGTTCGGCGCTCAATTCGCCGCTGCTGTATGCGACTATCGGCCCCAGCGCCACGTGGTCGTAGACTGCTTTCCATAGACGGCGTAAGAAGCGGTGTGCTCCTTCAACGCCACTGTCGGCCCATTCCAAACTTTGTTCGGGCGGTGCAGCGAACATCATGAACAACCTGGCCGTGTCGGCGCCGTAAGCATCAATTAAGGCTTGCGGGTCCACGGTGTTGCCTTTGGATTTACTCATTTTTGAGCCGTCTTTTAAGACCATGCCCTGCGTCAGTAAATTGGTAAACGGCTCGTCGTTGCTAATTAAACCGACATCACGCATTAGTTTGTTAAAGAAGCGCGCATACAGCAAATGCAAGATGGCGTGCTCTATGCCCCCTACGTATTGATCGACTGGTAACCAATAGTTGGCGCGTTGGTCAACCATGGCCGAATGGCTATCGAAACTGGCGTAGCGTGCAAAATACCAAGACGACTCAAAAAAGGTATCCAAGGTGTCGGTTTCACGCTGCGCTTTAGCACCGCATTGTGGGCAGCTGGTTTCATAGAAGCCGGGGTCTTTTTTGATGGGTGAGCCGACGCCATCCATGACCACGTCTTCAGGCAAGACCACCGGCAATTGCTCGGCTGGCACCGGCACTTCGCCGCAACTGGCGCAATGCACGATGGGGATAGGGCAGCCCCAGTAGCGTTGGCGCGACACGCCCCAATCGCGTAGACGGAATTGGCTGCGTTTTTGCCCTAGGTTTTTTGCACTAAGCGCGGTGGCGATGGCGTCGCTGGCTTGCGCAAAATTTAAACCATCAAATTCACCAGAGTTAAACAATAGGCCGTGTTCAGTCATGGGCAGGCTGTCGGCATCGCTTTGTTTAATCACCGCTTTAATCGGCAATTGGTATTTGCTGGCGAATTCAAAATCACGCTCATCGTGGGCAGGCACAGCCATGACCGCGCCTTCGCCGTAGCTAGCTAAGACGTAGTTGGCTACCCAGACTGGCAAGCGTTCGCCATTGAGTGGGTGGCTGACAAACAAGCCGGTGGCCATGCCTTTTTTCTCGGCGGTGGCGAGGTCGGCTTCGGCGACGCTGCCGCGTTTGCATTCGGCAATAAAAGCAGCCAAGTCTGGGTTAGTCAGTGCGGCTTGCGTGGCCAAGGCATGTTCAGCGGCCACCGCTACATAGCTTGCGCCCATCAAGGTGTCCGGACGGGTGGTATAAACTTTTAGTTGGCCATCTTGACCCAGTAGCGGAAAAGCCACCTCGCAACCATAGCTTTTGCCTATCCAATTGCGCTGCATGGTTTTGACTTGCTCAGGCCAACCGTCAAGTTGGTCTAAATCACTCAGCAGTTCTTCTGCGTAGGCGGTGATTTTCATGAAGTATTGCGGGATGTCGCGCTTCTCCACCAAGGCGCCGCTGCGCCAACCGCGGCCGTCTATGACTTGCTCATTGGCTAGCACGGTGCCGTCTACTGGGTCCCAGTTGACCGTGGCGGTTTTTTTGTAGATCAAGCCTTTTTTGTATAGCTCAGTAAATAACCACTGTTCCCAGCGATAGTATTCCGGCGTGC
>CAJBBQ010000188.1 GCA_903951385.1 uncultured Pseudomonadota bacterium | reverse complement strand
CTCGCTACTTAACTTGGCCTTCCATAAAAATTTACCGGCTATGTCGTAGGCATAAACCCAGCCTTTTTGTGTGCCTACCATGACCAAACTGCCGCCGACACCGACGCCACCGGACAACACTTCAGGGCTATTAATGCGCCACTCTTGCTTACCGCTGACGGCATCAAACTTGGCTATTTCACCCTTGCTGCTAGCAGCATAGACATACCCTGCCTCGACCACTGGGACAAAATCAAAGTCGCCGGACTCACTGAGTTTAGCTTGCCACAACACCGTGCTGGCGGAAACCGACTTAAACTCCACCAAAGGATCCGGTGCATCGGCAGGCACTCGACCAAACAAGGTGTCCGTCAAATTGTCTTTAACGTCACCTATCACACTGCAAGCGCTGAGCAACAACATGCTGAGCGCCAATAGGCAGGTGATTTTTTTGGAAAATATTGAGAACAAGGCAGTACCCCAGCTTTTATTTAATAAGACTTAAGCTTTAACTTAAGCTAACGATTCGAGTTTCTTTTGCGTCAATGCGCGCACTTTTCCAGCCGGATCCAATTTATCCAAGGCCTCTTGGTAAGCGGCTTTGGCCTCGGCATTTTTGCCTAAAGCGGCTAAGACATCGCCTTTTAAATCGGCATACAAGCCATCAAAACCGGCATCGTGGGATTTATTCAACAATGCCAAGGCACCGTTTAGGTCTTTTTCTTCGAACAATATACTGGCCAATTGCAAATTAGCTAAGGCCTCCACACTGGCTTCGCTGGCATGTTTGGCCGCCCATTCCAATTGCGCTTTAGCGCTGGCCACTTGCTTGGCTTGGTAATTGGCTTTAGCCGCCATCAAGGCCGCACGACCAGCGTACGGTGTGCCGCTGTAATCTTCCATTAAACTGGCTGATTTCGCCAAAATGCTTTTTAAGTCCTTGGGATCCGTCACCACCAACTCTTGGTATAAGCTTGAACCGGCCACAGACTGTTTATTTTGGTAGTAATGCCATGCCTGATAAGCGGCGTAGGCAAGCAATAAAGCAATAAAAACACGGCTAATTAAAGTGCCGTGCTGCTTCCACCAAGCTTTGAATTCGTCTAATTGT
The DNA here is from genome assembly GCA_903951385.1 of uncultured Pseudomonadota bacterium. Classification (GTDB taxonomy): domain Bacteria; phylum Pseudomonadota; class Gammaproteobacteria; order Burkholderiales; family Methylophilaceae; genus Methylotenera; species Methylotenera hypolimnetica. The sequence goes on along the minus strand of CAJBBQ010000188.1, from coordinate 1,522 downwards.
TCTTGCTCTTCTAAATCGTATGCCATACTTTTTCCTAAGCTAATTTAATCCAGGTTTATCTAATACAGGTATATCTAAAGCTATGTTTTATTAAAACTCCGTTTAATCAATCCGTTCAACTGCCATCAAGCGCTAAGCCCTCTTTTACCAGGGATGGCTGCCAGCAAGTTCTGCGTGTATGGGTGTTGCGGACGCTGATAAACTGCCTCAATCTGCCCCTGCTCCACCACCTTACCCTGGTGCATGACCGCGATGTCATCGGCTATGTGACGTACCACGCGCAAATCGTGGCTAATGAACAAATAACTTAACGCCATTTCCGCTTGCAACTCTTTCAACAGCAACAGTATCTGCGCTTGTATGGACACGTCTAAGGCCGAGACCGGCTCATCGCACACCACCACTTTTGGCGACAGCACCAAAGCACGGGCTATGCCTATGCGCTGACGTTGCCCACCGGAAAATTCGTGCGGGTATTTTTGCATGTCGGACTCGCTCAAACCGACGCGTTTTAGCATCGCAATGACTTTGGCTTGCTGTTCAGCCGCGTTGCCCAAGCCATGAATAAGCAAGCCTTCAGCGACTATCTCGCCCACCCGCATGCGCGGGTTAAGAGAGGCAAACGGATCCTGAAAAACCATTTGCAAATTTTTACGCACTTGCCTTAAGGCAGCGCCGTCTAACTTAGCTAAATCTTGACCGGCAAACAACACCTCGCCACTGTCCAAGGCTTGCAATTGTAACAGACAACGTGCCAAGGTGGATTTGCCACTACCGGATTCCCCGACGACAGCCAAGGTTTTACCGGCCTTTAATTCTATGCTCACGTCATCCAAAGCCCTAACCTGGGTAGTAGCAAAGCCAAATTTGCCGCTGCGTTGGCTATAGGTTTTAACCAAGTGCTTGGCTTGCAATAAAATGTCCGTCATGCCTGCTCCTGATTTTGCATCTGAGTTTGGCTCTTGCTTTCGGCAAGCCAAGCATAATCTATCGGTTGCAATGGCTTCTTGCCCTCGGCATCCGGCACACAGGCCAGCAAAGCTTTAGTGTAAGGGTGTTGCGGATTGTTTAAGACCTGTTGCTTGCTGCCGGCCTCGACAATTTCACCACGGAACATCACCACCACTTGATCAGCGATGTCGGCTACCACGCCAAAATCGTGGGTAATGAATAACATGCCCATGTTCATGCGGGTTTTAAGCTCGTCCAACAGCGTCAATATTTGCGCCTGCACCGTCACATCCAAGGCCGTGGTTGGCTCGTCCGCAATCAACAAACACGGTTCGCAGGCTATGCTCATGGCGATCATCACCCGCTGACGCTGGCCACCGGACAATTCGTCTGGGTAGCTGTTGGCGCGGTTTTCCGGAATACCGACCATGCTTAATAAACTGGCAATCTTGCTTTGCAAGGCTGGGCCTTTTAAGCCTAAATGCGTAGTCAGGCTTTCGCCTATTTGGTAGCCCACGGTCAGCACCGGATTCAGCGAAGTCATGGGCTCTTGAAAGATCATGGCAATTTT
>CAJBBQ010000187.1 GCA_903951385.1 uncultured Pseudomonadota bacterium | reverse complement strand
GGGCATGCTGGCGTGGCACCTAGGCCGCTTAATAAAGTGGCGTCGGGTGGCGAATTGTCTAGGATTAGTTTGGCGATACGGGTGGTCACTGCCCATAAAGAAAACGTGCCGACCATGATTTTCGATGAAGTCGATGTCGGCATAGGCGGCGGGGTAGCGGAAGTGGTCGGTCGCTTGCTCAAGCAATTGGGTGTGCCAGCCGCATCGCAAGCTGGGCAAACCCATGCCCGGCAAGTTCTAGTGATTACGCATCTGCCGCAGGTAGCGGCCTTAGCCAGTTGGCACATGCAGGTTAGTAAGTCGCAGCAAGATGGCCAAACCTTGAGCCATATTAGCCAGCTTGATCATGAAGCCAGGGTGGAAGAAATTGCCCGCATGTTAGGGGGCTTGGCTATTACCGAAACGACCCGGCAACACGCGAGAGAGATGCTGGCCTAACTGAGGAGTGTTAGTCTTTGGCGCAGGGTTGTTGCTTGCACATGCCGTAGATTGTTAGCGCGTGGTCTTGCATGGTGAAGCCCAATTTGGCGGCTGCGCTTTCTTGTCTTTTTTCAATTTCCGCATCGTAAAACTCTGCAACGCGACCGCATTTGACGCACACCACGTGGTCATGGTGGCCGCCGCTGTTGAGCTCAAACACGGCTTTACCGCTTTCGAAATGGTGACGCACCAGTAAGCCGGCTTGTTCAAATTGCGTGAGCACGCGATAAACCGTGGCCAAACCCACGTCTTCGCCGGCATTAAGCATAACTTTGTAAATGTCCTCGGCAGACAGGTGGCGTTCTTTGCTGTTTTCAAATAGGCTTAATACCTTAAGTCTAGGTAAGGTGGCTTTAAGGCCAGCGTTTTTTAAGTCTTTTTGATCTTGCATAAGGGATTACTCACTATTAACAATGTCGGTGTTTTGGCTTGGCTGTCTACGTGTTATATTAACGCTAATTCTAATTTAAGTCATACTATGCGCAATTTATCTGCTACGCGTTACCCCATCCTGTTATTGGCCTTGTTGTGTGCTTCCTGTGGCACCGCTTTGCCTAGCATCAAACCGTATAAGTTGGATGTGCAGCAAGGTAACGTGGTCACCTCAAAAATGCTCCTGCAGTTGCGCCCTGGCATGACCCAGTCGCAAGTGCGTTTCATCATGGGCACCCCGCTTATCCAAGACAGTTTCCACGGCAAACGTTGGGATTACGTTTACCTAATGCGTGAAAACGGCAAAATCACGGAGCAACGCCGGGTGATATTGGATTTTGAAAACGACCTATTAAAAACCGTGCGCGGCGACGTGATCCCATCTGCTGCTGATGCCAGCAAGTCCAATGAAGTGGCCGATAACAGCGGCACGCGCGTGATTAACCCATCGGCTAAAGCTGAAGACAAAAGCCTATTTAGCACATTGAAATTCTGGGAAAAAGAACCGGCCGCCAATCCGGCGCCACAGGCCAAAGCAGAAGAGCCGACCAAGCAAGCAGTCGCGCCGGCTGTTGCCAGCGAAACCAAGCCCGCAGAAAACAAGCCACTTGAAGCGGCTGCTACGCCAGTGCTTACTGACCCAGCGGCGGCTAAGCCAGAGTCACAATCGGTATTGGCCGTGCCCTTGTTGCCGGCTGAGCCTGGTCCGGTTGCCGCCACAAAAGCCCCAGTGGCTGCCGCAGAAGCGCCAGCGGCTGCCGTGGTTGAATCGCCAGCTGTAGTGACGCCTAGCGTGGAATCGGCTAGCGTGGAAGCGGCGCCTGCTCAAACTGAAGCTGCGCCAACTGCTGCTGTTGAATCGCCTGCTGCTGTTGAATCGCCTGCTGCTGAACCGGCGGCTGTTGAAGCTGCTACGCAAGCAAGTCCAGTTGAAGCAAGTGGTGTTGAAGCCAGCTCGGCCGAGCCGCTTGCTGTGCCAGCCTACGAATCGCCATCGGGCATGCAATTTGAGCGTAACTTAAGTAAGTTGCCGGAAGACATCGCACCGCCATCGGTGCCTGAGCCGGCGCCAGTGGTGACCAAGCCGCCTGCGGCCAGCACCGAGCTGCCTAAAGCAAAAGAGCTGCCGGTGACCGCTAAGCCTAGTTTTTTTGATCGCATGCTAGAAAAGATTGGCTTCTAAGGCCGCTTTACAATCCAAACAGTATTTATCAGGTAGTTATTATGGCTAATCCATTAAAAATCGTTATCGCCG
>CAJBBQ010000186.1 GCA_903951385.1 uncultured Pseudomonadota bacterium | reverse complement strand
CGTGATCTGGTATAGCGTGGTTAAGCGTTCGGAGATTAAATCCGGGTGCGGGGAAAACTGATCGTAAGGCAGGGTTTCCCAGTCGGGCAATAAATTGACCGTTAACTCAGGCGCGAAGTAGGGCAGTTCCTCTAGCAAGCGCTGCGCATCAAAGCCGTTGGCGCTGATGATGACCAAGGTTTGTGGCGTTGCGGTCCGTTTAAGTTTTAGCGCCAGTTCGGCCAAGGCGTGGCCGTCTTGCCCTAGATGACTCAAGGTTACGCGTGTGGCCTGGCCGAGTTTGGGGATGGGTAATGCGCTTTGGCTCATGTACGGATTTCGTTAGGTATGGGTTGGGGTTGAGGGGCCAGCTAGGCTGTGCCACCCACGGTCCGCGCATCAATTTTCAAGGTGGGTTGACCCACCCCCACCGGCACGCGTTGGCCTTCTTTGCCGCAGGTGCCAACGCCGCTGTCTAGAGCCATGTCGTTACCTATCATGGACACCCTTTTTAATACGTCTGGGCCATTGCCTATCAAGGTGGCGCCTTTAACCGGGTAAGTGATTTTGCCGTCTTCTATCATGTAAGCTTCGGCGGCGCTGAAAACGAATTTGCCGCTGGTGATGTCGACTTGGCCGCCGGCAAAGTTGGCAGCATACAAACCGCGTTTCACCGATTTAATGATTTCTTCGGGCGCTGCTGTGCCATTGAGCAGGTAGGTGTTGGTCATGCGCGGCATGGGGATGTGCGCATAACTTTCGCGTCTGGCGTTGCCGGTAATCGGCATCTTCATTAGGCGGGCGTTTAATGTATCTTGGATGTAGCCACGCAATATGCCGTCTTCGATCAGCACGGTGCGGTTGGTTGGGTTGCCTTCGTCATCCATGCTTAATGAGCCGCGTCGGTTGGCCAAGGTGCCGTCATCGACGATGGTGATGCCGCGGGCAGCCACTTGTTGACCAATTTTATTGCTAAATGCCGAGCTGCCTTTGCGATTGAAATCGCCTTCTAAACCATGGCCTATGGCTTCGTGCAATAAAATACCAGGCCAACCGGCACCCAATACCACGGTCATGCTGCCGGCAGGGGCGGGTCGCGCATCCAAATTCACCAAGGCTTGGTGCACGGCCTTTTGCGCGTAATCTTGCAAGACCTCGTCCGTGAAGTAGCTGTAATCAAAGCGCCCACCGCCACCGCTGGAACCTTGTTCGCGGCGGCCGTTGTGTTCGGCTATGACATTGATGGATAAGCGCACCAAGGGCCGCACGTCGGCGGCCATCACGCCATCGTGACGCGCCACCATGACCACTTCGTATTCGCCGGCGATGGAGGCAGTGACTTGTTTTACGCGGGTGTCGATTTGCCTGGCATAGGCCTCTAAGCGTTCTAGCAGTTTTACTTTTTTGTCGGCAGACAAAGAAGCGATAGGGTCCTGGCCTAGGTAAAGCGGGGCGCTGGCACGGGCGATTAAGCTGCTGGCCGACTGCTCGCCGCCTTGGTTGGCAATGGCTTTGCTGGCTTTGGCTGCCGCTTGCAAGGCGCCTAAGCTGATGTCGTCGGAGTAAGCAAAGGCGGTTTTTTCACCGCTGACCGCACGCACGCCCACGCCTTGGTCTATAGCAAAATTGCCGGATTTAACCTGGCCCTCTTCTAAGCCCCAGCTTTCGCTACGGCTGTATTGAAAATACAAATCGGCATAGTCTATTTTGTGCGACATCATGTCGCCCAATACGCTTTGCAGTTGCGCTAGATCTAGATTGGCCGGTGCCAGTAGGTGGTCCTTAGCTAGGTCAAAGTGGCTGCCCAGTTGCTGCTTGCCGTCAGTCGGCGTGGTGGTGGATTTCATTTAAATTTCAGTAATGATGCGGTGTTTAAGGGCAGGCAAGCTGGCTCGCAGGCTGGCTTGGTATTTTGGGTTCATGGCGGCAATGACCACGCCTGATCCGCGCGGCAGCCTATCAAGTACCACGCCCCAAGGGTCGACTATCATGCTGTTGCCGTGCGTCTCACGACCGGATAAGTGGTAGCCACCTTGCGCTGGAGCCATGACGTAACTCAAGTTTTCTATGGCGCGCGCGCGGACTAAGGTTTCCCAATGGGCTTTACCGGTGGTGTCGGTGAAGGCCGATGGCACGACGATGATGTTGACGTCTTTCATGGCGCGATAGAGTTCAGGGAAACGCAAGTCGTAACAGATGGACAAGCCTATCTTGCCGAAAGGCGTGTCGACCACTTTAATCACGTCGCCGGATTCTATGGTTTTTTCTTCGTGGTATTGCTCGTTGCCTAGGTTGAGGCCAAACAAATGGATCTTGTCGTAACGCGCCACTTGTTGGCCTTGGTCGTCGTAGACCAAGCAACTGTTGCGTACTTTATTTGGAAAGTTGCTGACCAAGGGCACTGAGCCGCCTATGAGCCAAATATTATGTTTTTTGGCCATGCTTTTTAGAAACTGCTGTATCGGCCCTTTGCCTTCTTCTTCCCGCGCCGCGACTTTGTCGGTTTCCTTAAAGCCCATTTGTGCAAAATACTCGGGCAAGGCCACCAGTTTTGCACCTTGATTAGCCGCCACCTCAATTAAGCGCTCGGCTTCGCTTAAGTTGGCCGCCACATAGGGGCCAGATGCCATTTGTATGGCGGCTATTTTAATGATGTCTGAAGGGTTTTTTTGACTGAGGGTGGCTTTGGTGGTTGTTAAGCGTGAGGTGATGGCCATGTTAAATCCAAATAATGGTTAGTGTTTTAATCAGTTTGCAGGTGCTTCAGTTTCTTCTTTGTTGTTTTTTACTTCTTGTGGGTTATCCCAAGTCCCTATGATCTCGTATTCAGTCGATGAAATCTTATTCAAGGGGTCTTTTAATATTTTCTGTGCTAAGAATGCCACAGCGCCGACCAATGGTCCACCGGCAAGCGCAGCGAGCGATAAGCTGTCACTGATGTGAGGCAATACTTTTACGTATAAGTGCTGCGTTTCTTTTTGTAAATTGGCTTCACCTTTAATTGACACGTCGGCCGCTGGCCCTGACATGACAAAGTCATCGCTGTAAATCACGCCGGCATTTATTTTCGCGCTGGCTTTGATTTTATCAAAGGCGAAGCCATTGCTAAACAAGTCTCTGAAATCCAGGGACAAGCGTCGCGGCAAGCTTTGCAAGCTGAGTAAGCCTAATAGACGACCCACCCCTGGCTGCACCTTAAGGATTTGGCCTTTTTTCATTTCTAACTGCAAATTGCCATTGATTTCGACGGGGTTAAAGTCGTAGGGGTTACCTGCCCATTGCAATTGGCCATTTAAGCTGCCTTCGCCTCTTTTGACGGTATTGGGGTGGCCAATGTTCTTCAGTGTTTCGCCTAAGTTTCGAATGTCCCATGTGACGTTTAAATAAGTGCTGGGGTTTTTTTGCCAATTGTTCCATTGCCCGTCTGCGCTGATGGTGCTCTCTGGGTTGCTGAGTTTGAGTTTCTGGATGGCCCAATTGTTATTTTGTGGGTAGGCGATCAATTCCATGGCGCCTAGGTTTTTGTTATCCCATTCAAAGCTATCGGCGGCGATGTCTAGGGCAGGGTAGGTGCTTAAGCCTACGTCCTTGCTGGCCGTTTTGCTCTTATTCGGGCTGGCCTCGGGAATGGATAAATGGCTTAAGCGCGCGCTTATCTTGTTGTCGTTTGAATAATTCAGGTCGCCGCTGAGTTCACGGCTTTGCACGGTGATGCTCAAGCCGGCTTTATTCGGGTTGTTGATGACTTTGAGTTGGTTGATGCGTCGCTCAAAGATATCCAAGGTATTGATTTTAAGCGCTATTTTTTGGATGGGTGGGCCGCTGCCTGAACCTAGTTCGCCACTGAATTCTTGCATGACGCGGCGCCAGGCGTCGGCATCTAGATAGTCCAAGCTGCCACTTAATTGCAGCCCTTTGACTTTGATTAAATCGTATTTTGGGTTGAGCTCATCGTTGTTGGCCGGTCCGTTATTAAAGCGCACGTTAGCCCGGTCAAATTTGAGTCGACCGTTTTCTTTAGTGCGCACCACTTGGGCAAATAATTTACGGCCCAATGCCACGCTCAAGGCATCGTTGTTTAAGGCTTGGTTTTTATCTACCCTTAACATTAAGCGCTCGTTGCTGGCTTTGTTGAATGGAACCGGTAAGCGTGAGCTTAAACCGACCAAATCGCTGCGTATGGCAATGTTCACCAGCGGTTTTTGGATGGTGATGTCGCTTTGCCAATTGGCGCTGCCAGACAAATAGCCGGCCGCTTTGGCTACATTGCCTTTGGGATTTTGATTAAGTAGCACTTGCCGTATTGCCGCGTCGTTCATTTTCCCTTTGGCATTGATGCGTATGATTTTGTCTTTACCCGAGCTTAAGTTGAAGCTAAGCGGTGAACCAAATGCGCTGGCATTGATGTTCTTTGCCAATAAACTGCTATCGGTAAATTCAAGTACGCCATTGATGGCGGTGAGTTTAGGGATGTTAACTTCGTCCATGCTGCCATTGCTGATGAGGTAGCTGCCTTGGTATTTGGCTGCGTCTAAATCGTTCATGGGGATCATAAGCTTGAGGTCTAATTTTCCCTGACCGCTGGTGATGAGGTCTTCGGTAAAGCCTTGGGTGGATTCCAGCACTGGGCTTTTGTTGACGAATTTGACGCTTTCGGCCACCGGTCCTTTGTAAGTGCTGTCTATGAATAACATGGGTTCGGCGGCATCCAACTGAGGTATGACCACTTTGCTTTTGACGATTTGATTGCCAAATAAGTGGCCAGAAAAGGCATTCAATTCCATGCGTTTGCCCTCAAACAGCATGTCTAGACCTAGGTCTTCTATGACAGGCCAGCCTGTGCCGTATTCCATTAATGAATGGCTAAGCTTGCCAGTGACGCGAAATTGACCTAAATGGGGTAGGGGTTTGTTTTGTTTATCGACAAAAGGAAAGTCCGCCAAGCGGCCTTTGATGACCACGTTTACGTCTGCTAATTCACCGCTCAGTATGGACGTATCCAACCAGTGCAGGGTGGTTTCGCCCAGCGCTTTAGGGTAGTAGTGCAATGCGTATTTGGCGTTGGCTTTGGCTAAGTGGGCTTTTAAATCCAAATAGTCGCCCTTAGCGCTGTCCATCACGTAGTCTGCGTTAACTGTCGCAGACAAATGCGGATTGCTTAAGCTTAATTGGTCAACGTGGACCTGGGTAGCCAGGTCTTTGTGACTCCAGCTGATGCTGCCGTTGAGGCTATCCACCACAGTGGGGTAACGCAATATGGACATCAGATCCAACTTGGCGTTGCTGGTGCTTAACTGCAGTTTGCCGGCTTTTTGATTGGCGCTGATGCTGCCGCTTAAGTTACTAAAGCCCGGGAGGTTTTCGTGCGCAGCCAGGTTTAAATTTTGAAACTGGGTCTGCACTTGGTAGCCACTGGTTTTGCCTAAGCTGGTTTGCCAGTTTAAGTTCAGCTCGCTAAGCTGCCCGCTGGGGCTGAGTTGCTTGATTTTGTCTTGCCACGCCTGCGGGATGGGCAGTTGGGCTGCGTGGGCCTGTAGCATGGCCAAATCCAATTTAGCCAATTGCACTTTAAGCGTGTCATTCGCCGATTTGCTTTTAAGGTAATGCACCGTGGCATCTTGCAAACTTAAGCCCAAGTTACTTTGTACGCTTAAACGCTTGGCGCTATAGGTTTCATCGGTGTCGGTTTTAGCCCAGGCCAGTTCACCGCTTAAGCTGCGCATGATTAAGCCAGTATTTTGGGCGGGCAGATCCAATTGCAGGTCGCTTAAGGCCAGCGTACTGTTGATGCTATGCCATTGTTGGTTTTCAAACACCATGGCCAGCTTAATGTCGCCGCGGCCATTTTTTAGCGCCAGGCTAGGGCTGAGTAAACGGTAATCGACCCAAGCTTGGTATGCCATTAAGTCTACGTTTTTAATGCTCAACTCCAGTTGGCCGGACCAATCGGCTGGCTTACTGACGTCGTTGCCATAAAGCCGTGCGTGCAGGTGTATAGGTGCACTGGTGCCGCTGGATGGCAGGGCACTGAGGCTAATTTGGTGGCTTTTAAGCAAACGCTTCCATGGCGGACTTTGCACCGATAAGTTGAGCTTGTCTAAACTCAAAGCCGGGGCGCCGCGCAGCTCGTCTATCCAGACCACCTTGGCGTCGCTGACATGCAACGCGCTTTGGCGCAATAGCCAATTGGCCAATTCCGGTTTGGCCGATCCCTGCATGCTGATGCCGGCCACAAAAAGCTCACCTTGGGCGTTACGCCTAATGGTCAGTTCGGGTGAGCGCAAGCTAAGGTTGGCAAGGCGGGGTTCAAGCAAGGGTAGGCTGAGCCAAGATAAGCTTAAGTCGGTATTTTTAAGTTGTAGGGCGGGGCGATTTTGCGCGTCGTATAAATCAATGTCTGATACAACAAAGTGCGGGTTAAGGCCTTGCCAACCGACTTGAATTTGGCCTATGACTATTTTTTGCTGAGCCAGCTTGCTGGCGAATTGCGCGATGTCATTTTTGTAGAGATTGATGTTGGGAAAAAGCCAAAACTCGATGCACAAGGCGGCGGCAATTAAAACGACGGCAATGCTGCTGATCAGCCAAAAGGCAAGGCGGTAAACCAACAGCAGGGACTTTTTTACCATATAGGCTAGTTTGGGCTTTAATTGAATTAAGTTGCAGCATACATTCTACTTCAATAGCCATCATAACAAACAAATTGTCGGGTGTTTAATAGCCGCCGGCTGCGAAGTGAAATTATTTTAAAATAGCGGCTTTGTCCTTTAGAATGTCGCCTGGCTCGGATACCCTGACGCCCACCTAATTTAAGCGCTGATCTCTTGATTCAATTCAAACAACTCACTTTAGTTCGTGGTCTAAAAACCCTGATTCAAGGGGCGACATTGCAACTGCATCCTGGCCACAAAGTGGGCTTAACCGGCGCCAATGGGGCCGGCAAATCTTCTTTATTTGCCTTGCTGCGCGGTGAAATGCAATTGGAAGCCGGCGATTTGGACATGCCGGCCAGTTGGGTGATTGCCCACGTTGCCCAAGAGACGCCAGCGCTGGCCATGCCTGCGATTGAGTTTGTCTTGGACGGCGATGCCGAGTTACGCCAAATCGAAGCGGCCTTGGCCGCAGCCGAAGCCAGTCAGCAGGGTGAATTAATCGCCGAATTGCATCATCGATTGCTCGACATAGAAGGCTACGCGGCTAAAGCGCGGGCGGCCGAGTTGCTAAGCGGTTTAGGCTTTAGCCAAGCCAATTTGCAGCAAGCGGTGGCGACTTTTTCCGGTGGTTGGCGGGTGCGTTTGAATCTGGCGCGGGCCTTAATGTGCCGCTCCGATTTATTGTTGCTCGATGAGCCGACTAACCATTTGGATTTGGATGCGGTGATTTGGTTAGAGGGCTGGCTGCAATCTTACCGTGGCACCTTGATATTGATTTCGCATGATAGGGATTTTTTAGACGCCATCGTCAATCACATCGCGCACATAGAACAGCAAACCCTGACTTTGTACCGTGGCGGCTACTCGGATTTTGAGCGGCAACGCGCAGAAAAACTGGCCTTGCAACAAGCCTTGTTCGAGAAACAGCAGCGTAAAGTCAGCCATTTGCAAAGCTATATTGATCGCTTCCGGGTGCAGGCGACCAAGGCGCGGCAAGCGCAAAGCCGCATCAAGGCCTTGGAGCGCATGGAAATGATTTCAGCTGCGCACGTGGACAGCCAATTCAATTTTGAATTTAGAGTGCCCTTGGCCGCGCCCGATCCGCTCTTGGTGTTGGATGAGATGGCGGTGGGGTACCAAGGGGTCGCATTAATTAAAGACATCGTCTTAGCCATCAGACCGGGCGAGCGCATAGGCTTATTGGGCCGTAACGGCGCCGGTAAGACTACCTTAATAAAGTTGTTGGCTAAAGAGTTGGCGCCATTAAGTGGTAAGCGCGTGGAAGGCAAGGATTTGAACATAGGTTACTTTGCTCAGCACCAGTTGGAGCAACTGCGCTTAGATGAGTCGCCTTTGCAGCACATGATGAAGCTGGACCCGTTGACTCGTGAGCAAGAGCATTTGAATTTTTTAGGCGGCTTTGACTTTAAAGGCGACATGGCGAGATCGCCGTGCTTGAATTTCTCCGGTGGTGAGAAGTCACGTTTAGCCTTGGCCTTACTGATATGGACGCGGCCGAATTTGTTGCTGCTCGATGAACCGACCAACCATTTGGATTTGGAAATGCGCCATGCCTTGACCATGGCCTTGCAAGACTACCAAGGCGGGGTGGTGTTGGTTTCGCATGATAGGGCTTTGCTGCGCGCCAGTTGCGATGAATTTGTGTTGGTGGCCGACGGACAAGCTATGCCTTTTGATGGCGACTTGGAAGCCTATAGTTTGTGGTTAAATGAGCAGCGCTTAAAAGAAAAACAAAACGTGCAAGCGACGTTGGAAGTCAAACCGGCTAAGCAAGATAGGGCCATGAACAAGGCCGAGCGCCAAGCCAGAATTGCCGAGCGCCGGCCTTTGCTCAAAGAGGTGGCCGAATTGGATAGTCACATCGCGGCCTGGCAGGAAGAAAAGCTGGCATGCGATGCGCGCTTAAACGATAACGACTTATACAGCGCCGCGGATAAAACCGCCTTGCAGGATTTGCTGAAAAAGCAGGCCGAGCTCATTAAACAAATTGAGCAGGCCGAAGAGCGTTGGTTGGATTTGCATGAGCGCTTAGAGGAACTGCCGGCGCTGGATTAGGCCACATGAATGAAGTGCCTGTAAGGGCGTTATAAAAAAACCATTAAGACGGACAAGGACATACTATGGAAATTCAATATTCAAAACGCATTAAACTCATGCACGCCTTATGTTTGGCGGAAAACGTGCGTGACGATGAGCAAAAGCCGAATGCCGATTTAAACGATTACGATGCGCTGGCCGCCGCCGATTATTTAAGTTGCTACGTCACTTTTAAAGCCATACAAGCGGCGGAGCGCTCGCCTTTGGCTGAACGCAGTGAAAACTTTGACATGCTCAGTGTTTACCAAGCCTATGCCTTGCTCGCCTACGCGTTTTTTACCACGCCATTGGCGCAAGAAGACATCGCGCCCAATTTAGGCGTGGCACAGATCACCATTGCTAAAACCTTGTTTGCCGGCTTGCCGGATGCCGAGTTGATCGAAATCATAGAGTCGGGATTTCAAAAATTCCAGTTGATAGGCGATGCCGAAGCGGCCCATTGGTCTGAATTCAGAGAGAATTTAGATAAGCTAACGGTAGCCTTTGTGATTGCCGGTACCGATGACGAAAGCCCGCACAGCGTGGCTGAAATCACGCCTATATTTGGTCAGTTATTAAGCCAGTTGTGCGAGGCGTTTAATAACGCCTAATGTTCGTCCGGCTGCTTGCCGGATAGGTAATACCAGCGCTGGTTTAGTTTGATGAAGTCACTGCGCTCATGCAGGCGGTAGGCTTTGCCTGCCACTTTGTATCGCGCGACAAATTCCACTGTGGCCTTGTTGTCTTGCTCTGGCGAGGCTAGCTTGATGGCAAGGCCTAGCCATTTTATGGCGGGCTCCTCGCTGAGATCGAGGCTGCTTGGCCTGCTGTCGGGGTGCCAGGTCGCCAATAAATACTCAGGCAATGCTAAGGCGTAAGCGCTGTAACGAGAGCGCATCAAAGCCAGCGCATTGGGAGCAGGTTGGCCTTGATGGTAGGGCTGACAGCAATCGTGATAGTTTAAGCCGCTGTCGCAGGGGCAGGCTGGCGTGGCCGTTTGTTTGCTTGAGGGCTTAGGTGAGCTCACGCGTTTCTAAGAATTCAATGTCTGAGTAGCGCTCTTGGGCCATTTGCAGATTGACCCGATTGGGCGCTAAGTAGACGTATTCATTCGCGCCATCCATTGCCACATTAAACCCGTATTTATCGGCAATCGCGCTTAAGTCGCTGTCTTTACCGCGCAACCAACGCGCGGTGTAGCAATCGTAATTTTCAAAGACGATGTCCACGCCGTATTCGTGTTCTAAGCGATGGGCCACCACTTCAAATTGCAGCATGCCGACCGCACCCAAAATCAAATCATTGCTGAGTATGGGCCTGAATAATTGCGACGCCCCTTCTTCAGCTAGTTGTTGAAGACCCTTTTGCAACTGCTTCATTTTTAATGGATTTTTTAATCGTGCTTTACGGAAAAATTCCGGGGCAAAAGAGGGTAAGCCAGTGAATTTTAGGTTTTCATTTTCACTAAAGGTGTCGCCCACTTTGATGGTGCCGTGGTTGGGTATGCCTATGATGTCACCGGAGTAAGCTTCGTCCATGGTGGTGCGGTCTTGTGCCATAAAGGTGATGGCATTGTTTACCGCCATCAACTTGCCGGTGCTGACTTGTTTGATTTTCATGCCACGCTCAAAGCGACCGGAACACACCCTTAAGAAGGCGATGCGATCGCGGTGCTTGGGGTCCATATTGGCTTGTATTTTAAACACAAAACCAGAAAATTTATTCTCATCCGGCGCTACGCTGCGACTGGCCGCATTGCGCGCCAGTGGCGCAGGCGACAAATCGACCACCGCATCCAATAGCGATTGCACGCCAAAGTTATTGATGGCTGAACCAAAGTAGACCGGCGTTTGTTTGCCGCTTAAATAGCGTTCGGCATCAAAGCTGTGCGATGCGCCGCGGACCAACTCCACATTGATACGCAACTCCTCTGCCACTGCGCCCAGCACTTCATCCAAGCGTGGGTTGTCCAGGCCTTGGATGATTTCCGAGGTGCCTTTCTCGGCGCGCGGGTCAAAGAAGGCAATGCTGTCGGTGTAGAGGTTGTAGACGCCCCTAAAGCTTTTGCCCATGCCTATAGGCCAAGTCATGGGCGCGCATTCCATACCTAATGTGGTTTCTATCTCGTCCAGCAACTCTATGGGTTCACGGCTTTCGCGGTCCAGTTTGTTGATGAAGGTGACGATGGGGGTGTCGCGCATGCGGCACACATTAAGCAATTTGATGGTTTGCGCTTCCACGCCATTCACCGCATCAATCACCATGACCGCGGAATCCACGGCGGTTAGGGTGCGGTAAGTGTCTTCAGAGAAGTCGTCGTGGCCTGGGGTGTCCAGTAGGTTGATCATGTGTTCGCGGTAGGGGAACTGCATGACCGATGAGGTCACGGAAATGCCGCGTTGCTTTTCCAATTCCATCCAGTCCGACGTGGCATGGCGTGACGCCTTACGGCCACGCACTTCGCCGGCCACTTGTATGGCGCCACCAAACCACAATAACTTTTCAGTTAAGGTGGTTTTACCCGCATCCGGGTGCGAAATAATGGCAAAGGTGCGGCGGCGTTTTATTTCACCTTGTAAGGCGGTAGGCGCAATTGTGGACATGGGTTAAGCGGATCTTTGATTTAAGACAAGGGCGCCATTTTACCTTAAATTGGCCTGAAACGAATCATGCCCATAGGCTGGTGCGACTTCGTCTGCTTAGCCAGCAAACAGGCTGTTTACTCGTGTTGGGCCAGTGCTATGTCACGTTTACGCTGGCGATCTTGGCGCAGACTGTAAAGCGTGGAGGCGATGACGACCACCGAGACAATGACGATGGTGACGGTGGCCAAGGCATTGATACTGGGGTTCAAGCCTAAGCGCGCACGGGAAAAAATCACCATGGGCATGGTCGAGTAACCTGGCCCAGACAAGAAGGACGATAAGACAACGTCGTCAAAGGATAGGGTAAAGGTGAGCAAGAAGGCGGATAGCAAGGCCGGCATGAGCAATGGCAAGGTCACCAAAGTAAAGACTTGCCATGGTCGGCAGCCTAAATCCATGGCGGCTTCTTCCAGTTTGCTGTCCATTTCCGTTAAGCGCGAACGCACCACCACCGTGGCGTAAGCCGTGCCAAGTAAAGCGTGGCCTAGCAATATGGTGAACAAGCCGCGCTCAGGGTAGCCCAGGGCTTGTTGCACGGACACCAGCATCAGCAATAAGGACAGGCCAACAATCACGTCTGGCATCACCAAAGGCGTGCTAGCCAAGGAGGACAGCAACCCGCGGCCAGTGAAGCGCCGATATCGGTGCAAGGCAAACGCGCTGAACAGACCAAAAAACACCGAGATCAAGGCCGACAAAAAGGCAATTTTAAGGGATAGCATGACGGCGGCGATCAAGTCGCTGTCTTGCATTAAGGCCTTATACCAACGCAAGCTGGCATGGCTCCAAACCGTGACCAACTGCGAGTCGTTAAACGAGTAGGCGACCAGGGTAAAGATGGGCAGAAATAAAAATGCATAAACCAGCAGCATCCAACTGCGGCCAAACCATTTAAGCGCGGTGCTGTTCATGTTTTATGCGCGCCCCTCGGATTGCAGTTTGTTGTAAATAGCCAAGGGCAGCATGATGAGTAGCAGCATGACGATGGTCACGGCGCCCGCCATGGGCCAATCATTGTTACTAAAAAACTCGTCCCACAATACGCGGCCTATCATTAAGGTGTTGGGGCCGCCTAGTAATTCGGGGATCACGTATTCGCCGACCGCCGGGATGAACACCAGCATGCAACCGGCCACTATGCCGGCTTTGGATAGGGGCACGGTAATTAGCCAAAAAGTTTTAAACGGGTGGCAACCTAAGTCTGCTGCCGCTTCCAGGTAGCGACCATCCAGTTTGGACAGGTTGGCATACAGCGGCAATATCATAAAGGGCAGGTAAGAGTAGACCATGCCTATCATCAAGGAGAACGGCGTATTGAGCATCTCGATCGGGCTGTCTATCCAGCCTATAGCCAGCAAGGCGTTGTTGATTAAACCGTTGTTAACCAAGAGGGTTTTCCAGGCGTAGATGCGCAGTAAAAACGAGGTCCAAAATGGCAACATAATCAGCATGACCAATAAGGCTTGCCATTTTTTGGGCGCGCGCGCCATGAAGTAAGCAAAGGGGTAGCCCAGGCCTAAGCAAATTACCGTGGTGTAAAAGGCGTAGCTTATGGAGGATAAATAGGTGGCCAGATACAGCTCGTCTGAGGCCAGAAACAAATAGCTACTGACGTCTAATTTGATACTAGGCCAAGCCCCTTGCCAGCTAACCATGCCCGATACCGCGGTCGTTTGCATTTCCGACAGGCTGATTTTAAGCACGATTAATACGGGCAAGAAGGCCAAAATTAAGAACCAAGCATAAGGCAGGCCTATGACCAAGCGACGCCCAGTTAACCAGGCGGGCATGCTACGCTTCAATGATTGCATGAGGCTGGCCATTATTGCGTCAACAGCACCATCGCACTGTCGCCCCAACTGA
The DNA here is from genome assembly GCA_903951385.1 of uncultured Pseudomonadota bacterium. Classification (GTDB taxonomy): domain Bacteria; phylum Pseudomonadota; class Gammaproteobacteria; order Burkholderiales; family Methylophilaceae; genus Methylotenera; species Methylotenera hypolimnetica. The sequence goes on along the minus strand of CAJBBQ010000186.1, from coordinate 12,568 downwards.
CGTAAACCTGGTCGCCCCAGCTTAAATCGGCATTATCCTCATCAGCCTGACTTTGCACTTGCACTTGCAGCACTTTGCCGCTGGCGAGTTTTACATGGTAGCTGGTGTGCGCGCCAAAGTAGGTCATCTCGGTTATCACACCGCTAACATGGTTGATTTTAGCCGTGGGTTTCTTGCGGCTGAGCGCCATTTTTTCTGGCCGTATGGCCACGCCCACCGCTATGCCGTCATGGCAGGCTTGGATGGATGGGACGCGCAGCAAGGCGTCGGCGCATTGTACTAGAAGGTAATGAGTGTGGTTTTCTTTGACTGGACCGTCAAAAATGTTCACGCTACCAATAAAATCCGCTACTTGTCGGCTGTTAGGCTGTTGGTAAATGGCCTTGGGCGAACCTACTTGTAAAAACGACCCTGCACTCATGACGGCCATGCGCGTCGCCATGGTCATGGCTTCTTCTTGATCGTGGGTCACCAACACGCAGGTCACGCCGACTTCTTCTATGATGTTGACTAATTCTATTTGCGTGCTGACACGCAATTTTTTATCTAAGGCGCCTAAGGGTTCATCCAGTAATAGCAGCTTGGGTTGTTTGGCTATGCTGCGGGCTAAGGCCACCCGTTGCTGCTGACCGCCCGATAGCTGATGCGGTTTACGTTTGGCGTACTGGCTTAGTTGCACCAGTTTCAACATGGCCTCCACCCGTTCAGCAATGGCCTCTTTAGCCATGCCGTCACGTCGCAAGCCAAAAGCAATGTTGTCGCTGACGCTTAAATGCGGGAACAATGCATAGGACTGAAACATCATGTTGATGGGCCGTTGGTAAGCGGGCAACTCCGTAATGTCTGTTCCGCCTAGGTAAATTCGGCCTTGGCTTGGCGTCTCAAAGCCTGCCAGCATGCGCAATAAGGTGGATTTGCCGCAACCTGAGCCGCCCAATAAGGCGAAAATTTCCCCGCTGGCCACGTTCAGCGTGACTTGATCCACCGCCTTGATGTGACCGTCGTAGATTTTACTGACGCCTTCTATGCGCAATAAAGGCTCGTTGGCTAATGGGGATTTGCTAGCGTTTTCCATCCTTACAATCCTGTTTTAAAGCGAGTGAATAAACGGGTCATGATGCGTCTGGTGCCATTGTCCACCGTGCCGGGTGGGATAAGCCTAGCCACGTCGCTGGGAGTTAAAAAAATGCTGGGGTTACGCTTAATGGATGCGTCGACAAAGGCGCTGGCGGCTTGATTCGGATTGGCAAAGGACAAGGCGTTGGTCAAGCTGGCATGCACTTGCGCGCGCAGTATGTAATTGATGAACAGGTGGGCATTGTTTGGGTGGGGTGCATCGGCCGGAATGGCCATGGTGTCCATGAACATCAGGCCGCCGGTTTTAGGCAGCAAGGCGACGATGTTTTGCGCTAAATTATTTTCCTTGGCGCGTTTTCTAGCCAAGTTGAAATCACCGGCCCAGCCGAGCGCCACGCAGACTTGGCCGCTGGCTAAGTCTTCAATTTGGCCGCCAGAATTAAAGCGTTTGATGTCGGGCCGTACTTTTTTCAACATGGCAAAAGCGGCTTGGTAATCGGCGGCGTTTTTGCTGTAGGGGTCGCGGCCTAGGTAATGCAAGGCGATGGGGAAGACCTCGGACGAGGTGTCCAATAAGGTGATGCCGCAGGACTTTAATTTGTTGGTGTAGATGGGATTGAACACCAAATCCCAGGCATTGTCTGGCATGGGCGTCACGCCTAAAGCCTGCTTAACCTTGTCGACATTGATGCCTACCGTGGTGTAGCTCCATAGCCAATCCACCAAGTAGGCGTTTCCTGGGTCAAACGCCTGCATTTGTTTCAATATGGCTGGGTCCAAATTTTTCCAATTGGTCAGCTTGGCTTTGTCTAGTTTTTGGTATAAACCGCCTTCAATCTGCAATTTTGCCCAGTTTGAGGAAGGCACCACGATGTCGTAGCCGGTTTTTCTGGCAATTAATTTGGCGTGCAATATTTCGTTGCTATCAAAAATATCGTAGCGCACTTTGATGCCGGTTTCTTTTTCAAAATTCGGGATGGTGTCAGGCGCAAGGTAGTCCGACCAGTTGTAAATATTCAGAACTTTTTCTTCACTCACGGCGGCGCAGGCTATGGCGCTAAGGCTGAGTAGCATAAAGCCTAGACAGCTAAGGAGTAAGCTGTGAGTTAAGCTGGGCTTGGATGGCGCACGCATGTCGGCCTTTCTAAAATGCAATCAATGGAAAAAGTAAACAACACCGACTGGGCGGTGTTTTTCGAAATAATTCTAACATGGGCGCCGTATTTTTTAGCAGCTTAAACCAGCAAACAGTCTGCAATCGTCGTGTATGATATTAGCCATAACGGTCCGCCCATCTTGAATAAGTCATAGAGAAGAACATGAACATTATTAGCCTACCCACCCGACCATACGATGATCAAAAACCCGGCACCTCGGGCCTGCGCAAAAAGGTAACAGTCTTCCAGCAAACGGCTTATTTGGAAAATTTTGTGCAAAGTATTTTTGACACGCTAACGGTGCCAGCCGGCGCTACCTTGGCGCTGGGTGGGGACGGCCGTTATTACAATAGAACGGCGATACAAACCATTATTAAAATGGCAGCAGCCAATGGCTTTGCTCGTGTCTTAGTTGGACAAGCCGGTATTTTATCCACCCCAGCGTCCTCGCACGTCATACGTAAATACCAGACTTTTGGCGGCATGGTGTTGTCGGCCAGTCACAATCAAGGTGGCCCGCAGGGCGATTTTGGCATCAAGTACAACGTCGGTAATGGCGGCCCTGCAACGGAAAAAATCACCGACGCGGTCTATGCCAAAAGCAAAACCATAAGCCAGTATAAAATCGCCGATTTTGCCGATGTGGACATCGACCACTTAGGCATCACGCACTTGGCAGGCGGGCAGTTTTGCGTGGAGGTGATCAATGCGGTGCAAGATTACGCCGACTTAATGGAGTCCTTGTTTGATTTTGCTGCCATACGGGCTTTATTAAAAAGCGGTTTTAGCATGCAGTTTGATGCCATGCACGCGGTCACCGGCCCCTACGCGCAAGAGTTGTTTGTGCGTCGCTTGGGCGCGCCGGCAAGCAGCTTAATGAACTGCCAGCCCAGTGAAGACTTCAATGGCGGCCACCCCGATCCCAATTTAACCTATGCCGAAGATTTGGTGAAAATAATGTATGCCGGTGCCAGTGCGCCAGACTTTGGTGCGGCCTCGGACGGCGACGGCGATCGCAACATGATATTGGGCAAAAATTTCTTCGTCACCCCATCGGACAGCTTGGCGGTGTTGGCGGCAAACGCCACCTTGGTGCCAGCCTATGCTGACGGCATTGCCGGTGTGGCCAGATCCATGCCGACCAGTGGGGCGGTGGATAGAGTGGCTGCCAAGTTGGGTATTCCGTGCTTTGAAACGCCAACCGGTTGGAAGTTTTTTGGCAACTTAATGGATGCCGGAAAAGTGACCCTGTGCGGCGAAGAAAGCTTTGGCACCAGTTCCAGTCACGTGCGGGAAAAAGACGGTTTGTGGGCGGTGCTGTTTTGGCTAAACATACTGGCAAGTAAATTTGCAGCCGGTCAGCCTGTGTCGGTTGAGCGGATATTGCAAGCGCATTGGGCGGAGTTCGGTCGCAATGTCTATTCTAGGCACGATTACGAGGCCATACCCAGTGACGCGGCCAACAGCGTGATGCAGCACCTAGAAGCGCAATTTGCCGATTTGCCCGGTCAACGTCTAGGTCGCTACACAGTAAAAACCTGCGATGATTTTAGTTACCACGATTCGATTGATGGTTCAGTTAGCCACCATCAGGGCTTGCGTATTTTATTTGTAGACGGTTCGCGCATGGTCTTCCGTTTGTCTGGGACGGGGACCGAGGGTGCCACCTTGCGGATTTATTTGGAATCGTTTGAAGCCGATGTGACTAAGCAGTCGGTGGATGCGCAGCAGGCCTTGGCGGAAATGATTAGCCTGGCACTTAGCCTGTCGCAATTGCCAGAAAAAACCGGTCGCCGCGCCCCGACCGTGATTACCTAATTCAGTCGGCCTCGTCTATCCAAGCCAGTTGGATGGCTTCCAAGATGCGCTCGCCGCATTTATTCGGATCGTCATCAAACCCGTCTAGCGCCATGACCCATGTCATTAAATCAGTGAAGCGCACTGTGCTGGGGTCGGTGTCTGGGTGTTGGTCACATAAGGCTTCGGCGATGCGTAAACTGTCTGTCCATTTCATGGCGCGGCTCTCACTAATTAATAAAGTTAATTGATCTTAAACTAAGTCGATTATAGCTTGGTCTCAAGCGGGCAACAAAAAAGCCTAAACTTAAATACAAAGACCGCCTAGCATGCATATTAAGGTTTTAACCTTCAGCCTAGGCCGTGTTAAAATAGCGCTATATTATTCACTCAAATTTAAACCGTAATTGGAAAGCGAAATACTATGTCACTAGCCCCAACTAATCAGGCGCCCTTTACTTGCGATCTTACTTTGGATAAAGCAGACGCGGCTTTGTGGGGCATGATGTCGCACGAAGTGGTGCGTCAGCATGAGCACATTGAGCTGATTGCATCGGAAAATTACACCAGTCCAGCGGTGATGCAAGCGCAAGGTTCGCAGTTAACCAATAAGTATGCCGAAGGCTACCCAGGCAGACGTTTCTACGGCGGCTGTGAGTACGTGGATGAAATTGAGCAGTTGGCCATAGACCGTTTGAAAGCCCTGTACGGCGCAGAGTACGCCAACGTGCAGCCGCATTCAGGTTCGCAAGCCAACCAAGCCGTGTATTTCTCTATCTTAAAGCCAGGTGACACGGTCATGGGCATGAACTTGGGTCACGGTGGCCATCTCACCCACGGTTCGCCAGCAAATTTGTCCGGTAAATTATTCAACATCGTGCCATACGGTTTAAACGATAAAGAAGAAATTGATTACGACGAGATGGAGCGCATTGCCGTGGAGTGCAAGCCCAAGTTGTTGATAGGCGGCGCATCGGCTTATGCCTTGCGTTTTGATTGGGCACGCATGGCCGAGATCGCGAAAAAAGTAGGGGCGTATTTCATGGTGGACATGGCGCATTACTCTGGCTTGATTGCGGCGGGCGTTTACCCCAATCCGGTGCCGCATGCTGATTTCGTCACCTCTACCACGCATAAAACTTTGCGTGGCCCACGCGGCGGCATTATTTTGGCTAAAGCCGAATTCGAAAAATCTTTGAACTCCAGCGTCTTCCCGGGTTTGCAAGGCGGCCCATTGATGCACGTGATTGCAGCAAAGGCCACGGCCTTCCTAGAAGCGTCGCAACCGGCATTTAAAACTTATCAAGCCCAAGTGGTAAAAAATGCCCAAGCCATGGCTGAAGCGTTAGCCGCTAGAGGCTTGCGTATTATTTCTGGTCGCACCGAGTCGCACATGTTTTTAGTTGATTTGCGTCCTAAAGGCTTAACCGGTAAAGCGGCGGATGCGGCATTGGGTTTGGCGCACATTACCGTTAATAAGAATGCCATCCCGAATGACCCAGAAAGCCCGTTCGTGACCTCCGGCATACGCATAGGCGCGCCGGCCATCACCACGCGTGGTTTTAAAGAAGAAGAAGCCAAGCAGGTGGCGAATTTGATTGCCGATGTCTTGGACAATCCAACGGATGAGAGCGTCATTGCCGCCACTAAAGCTAAAGTTCACGCCTTGACCGCGCGCTTTCCAGTCTACCAAGGCTAGTCAGTCTCAGGCCCAATGCGCTTACTATGAAATGCCCTTTTTGCGGTGATGCCGATACCCAGGTAATCGATTCTCGTGTTAATGACGAGGGCAACTCCATACGCCGTCGCCGCAAATGCGGCGTTTGCGACAAGCGTTTTACCACATACGAAACGGCGGAATTGATTATGCCGCAAGTGGTTAAAACCAACGGTACGAGGGTGGCGTTTGATAGAGAAAAGCTGCGTCTGTCTTTCACTCGGGCCTTGCACAAGCGCCCGGTGCCTACCGAATACGTGGACCGCGCCTTGGACAGAATCACGCAAAAATTGCTTAGTTTGGGTGAGCGTGAAATCCCCGCCAGGGAGTTGGGTGAAAGCGTGATGCATGAATTGAAATTGATGGATAAAGTGGCTTACATCCGTTTTGCTTCGGTTTACCGTAGCTTCTCCGATGTGGATGACTTTAACGATGCCATCCGTGAGCTATAACAATGGAGACTGATTATGCGATTCATTAAATGGGCCTCAATAGCCTTAAGTGCGTTTACCTTGGTCTTGACCTTGGTATTCTTTGCCTGGTGGGCCATGAAAGACAGCCTGATGTTTGGCAGCGAGAAATTCGACCAAGTCAAATGGATGCAGGCCGAAGCCAATGTGCAAAATGAATGCAAGCGCGGCGACATGGCTTACGATTTGCAGCAAAATATTTTAGTCAAAGGTACGCCTAAAGAAGCGGTGGCCATATTGCTTGGTAGGCCCAGCTACGATGCGGATAAGCACGTGGAATACGATTTGGGTAAGTGCATGCATGTCTACCACGGCTTGTTGATTTATTTTGATGAAAACAACAACCTAATCAACAGCCGCATTTCCTCGCATTAAGCCCGGCCAATCACGCTAGCTTTGCACCGTGTTTTCCAACGCTGATCACACCTATATGGCCCTTGCGCTGCAGTTAGCAGAGCAGGGTAATTACAGCACCGCACCCAATCCCAGGGTCGCTTGCGTGGTGGTCAAAAACAATCAAATACTGGGCCAAGCGGCCCACCTTAAAGCCGGTCAAGCGCACGCCGAAGTGCTGGCATTAAATCAAGCAGGCGAGGCCGCTGCCGGCGCCGATGTCTACGTTACCCTGGAACCGTGCAACCACCTTGGTCGAACGCCACCTTGCGTGGATGCCTTACTAAAAGCCGGGGTAGGGCGTGTGGTGGTGGCCATGCAAGACCCCAATCCTTTGGTAGCCGGGCAGGGCATGCAGCGTTTACGGGCGGCGGGCATACAAGTTGAGCTGGGATTGTTAGAGGCGCAAGCGCAAGCCTTAAATCCTGGTTTCGTCTCGCGCATGACCCGACATAGACCGTATTTGCGCACTAAACTGGCGGCCAGTTTAGATGGCCGCACGGCCTTAGCGAACGGATTGAGTCAATGGATCACAACGGAAGCCGCCAGGGCCGATGTCCAGCATTGGCGTGGTTTGGCTTGTGCCATCGTGACCGGTATAGGCACGGTTTTGAAAGATAACCCGAGTATGACCGTGCGCGCGCCTGAGATAGTCAAGGCAGCCTTGTCGCGTCAACCGCTACGCGTGATTGTAGACAGCCGATTGCGCACGCCGCATGATAGCCAAATGCTCTCTGCAGCCAGCCTGCAAATAGGCCCGGTATTGATTGCCTACGCAAAAGCCGATGCCGCGCAGTTGCAAGCAATACAGCGCCCTGGTCTAAGCTTAATAGCCATGCCCAATGCCGACGGGCAAGTTGATTTGCCGGCCTTGATGACCCACTTGGCTACGCTAGGGGTGAATGAGGTCTTACTGGAAGCCGGTTCGGCTTTAAATGGCGCTTTCTTGCAAGCGCAATTAATCGATGAATGCATTTTTTACTATGCCGCCAAACTGATGGGTGGCACGGCTCAACCCATGTTTGCCATGCCGGCCTATGAGGCCATGTCACAAGCGCAAGCCATGCAGATTATAGAGATCAGGCAATTGGGTGCGGATTTGCGCTTGCGCGCCAAGCCGGTGCCCGCCTAATTCATCATGCAGTTGGCTGGCTTAATCGATACCCATTGCCATCTGGATGCTGCTGAATTTTCCACGGACAGGCAACAGCAAGTAGCGCTCGCCTTAGAGGCCGGCGTGACTAATATCGTGATTCCCGCTGTGGCTCGCGAAAACTTCTCCGCCGTGCTAGACCTTTGCCAACAACATAAACACTGCGCCTGTGCGCTAGGGATGCATCCTATGTACGTGGATGGCGCGGCTTTGACTGACTTGGATGCCTTGCAAGAAGAGCTGCGGCATCCAGCCGTGGTGGCCGTTGGGGAAATTGGTTTGGATTATTTTGTTGGTCATGCCGATCCACTGGCCAACCGCCAGCGGCAAAGCCTTTTTTTTAGCGAGCAATTGAAGTTGGCCCAGCAATTTGATTTGCCGGTGATATTGCATGTGCGCCAGGCCATTGATGAGGTGTTAATGCATTTGCGCCGTCGTGCCGTTCCTGGCGGGATTGCCCATGCCTTTAATGGTAGCAAGCAGCAAGCCGAGCAATTCATCGCCATGGGCTTTAAATTGGGCTTTGGGGGCGCCATGACCTACCAGCGGGCGACCAAGTTACGCGACTTAGCCAAGAGCCTGCCCTTAGAGAGCATGGTGCTGGAAACCGATGCGCCGGATATGCCGCCGTCGTGGTTAGCGGCAGGGCAGAAAAACAGCCCCAAGGAGTTAGCAAAAATAGCCCAATTTTTGGCTGATTTGAGGCAAGTAAAGCTGTCGCAAGTGCTTGATATTACTAGCGCCAATGCGCGGCAAATTTTGCCAAAATTGGCCAACTTATGCACATCACCTAATGTGCTACATTAACTTGGGCGAAAAACCCTTAGCAATCAATGGTTCTATTTTAAGTTATTGATTTTTAAAGATAAAATAATAGTATAAAAAGTAAGCGATTTGAAAAAAGCCTTATAAATTGGCATGTTACATTTTCAAGTCACAGTTATTCACAAAGTTATCCACAGATAATGTGGAGAGTATTTTCAAAACCATTGAACTTTTTAAAAGTCAATTTTTTTATTATTTATTTTTAGCGCAATTTAGCCGGTTTTTTTCTAGGAAAACGTGGGTTTTATGTTAGTGAATAATCAGCATTATCGAACCATTTGGCCGCAGCGCATTTTGACTAATGGGCCAGCCTCTGTCGCCATCGTTGATCAAACCAAATTGCCGCATGCGTTTGAGGTGTTAAGCCTGAGCAATTTGCCGCAAATGGTGCACGCCATCAAAACCATGCAAGTGCGCGGTGCGCCATTAATAGGGGCGGCCGCCGCCTATGGCATGGCTTTGGCCGCGCAAGAGGACGCCACAGACGGCGCTTTACAAGTCGCAGCAACGTCCTTACGCCTAAGTCGGCCCACCGCGGTGAATTTGAATTGGGCCGTGAGTCGCATGCTGGACTTAATGTTGCCGCAGCCACACGCGGCACGTGCGCAGATTGCCTGGGCCGAGGCAGAAAAGATTTGTGATGAAGACGTTTTGCAAAATCAAGCCATAGGTCAGCACGGATTGGCCCTCATGCAGCAGACTGCGCCAAAAAATGCCCAAATCTACCATGTGCTCACCCATTGCAATGCGGGTTGGTTGGCGACCGTCGATGTCGGCACGGCGCTGGCGCCCATATACGCGGCGCACGAGGCCGGCATAAAACTGCATGTTTGGGTGGATGAAACGAGGCCGCGCAATCAAGGCGCCAGTTTGACCGCCTGGGAATTGGGTCAGCATGGCATAGACCATACCGTCATCAGCGATAACGCCGGTGGCCACCTTATGCAACAAGGCTTGGTGGACATGGTCTTGGTCGGTGCAGACCGTGTCAGCAGTGCCGGCGACGTGTGCAATAAGATAGGCACTTATTTAAAAGCCTTGGCGGCTTTTGATAACGGCGTGCCTTTTTATGCCGCCGTGCCTAGCCCGACCATAGATTGGTCGATTAAGGATGCCCTAGGAGAAATTGAAATTGAGCAACGTCACGGTGACGAAGTGGCTTACATGCATGGACGGGATGCAAATGGCGACATGCACAGCGTGCGTTTGATTCCCGCTGGGTCTAATACCGCTAACCCGGCATTTGATGTCACCCCGGCCCGATTGGTGACCGGCATCATTACTGAACGCGGGGTGTTTAGTCCGGCCGACTTAATCAGCATGCAACTAAGCAAAGCATGTGACTAAACAATGCATGCGACTAAGCAAAGCATTCATGGAGGCTAAGTAATGACAAAAGCAAGGGAAATGGCCTGGCGTGAACAACTGTTGGCCAGCAGCCAACAATTAGCCACTTTAGGCCTTAATAAAGGCACATCCGGCAATCTCAGCGTGCGCACCGATTCGGGTTTTTTAGTGACCCCATCAGGCATGCCTGTGGAGGCCATGGATACCATGAGCATGGTGCACATGCAGTTTGATGGGTCCTGTGAGGCCGGCAAGCGACCCAGCAGCGAATGGCGCTTTCATCGAGATATCTTGCAGGCCAAACCGGATGTCAACGCGGTGGTGCATACCCACAGCACGTTTGCCACCACCTTGGCCTGTTTGCGTAAGCGCATACCGGCATTCCATTACATGATTGCCATTGCCGGCGGCGACAGCATAGAGTGCGCGGATTATGCTTTATTTGGCAGCCAAGCGCTTTCGGACCAGGCGCTGCTGGCCTTAGGCAAACGCAAAGCCTGTTTGCTGGCAAACCATGGCATGATTGCAGTCGGCCGTGATTTGCCGCATGCCGTGTCTGTGGCCTTGGAAGTGGAGAATTTAGCCGAGCAGTATGCCCGTGCCTTGCAAATAGGCGAGCCGACTTTGTTGAGCGCTAGCGAAATGCAAGCGGTTTACGCGCAATTTAAAGGCTACGCTAACTGGGATTGAGGCTTAAAAAAGGGTCTGGCCACCGGTGTGTGGCAGCCAGACTTGTAGTGATTAACGAATGACTTCTTTGAGTTGTTCCAAAATCGCTGGGTTTTCTAGGGTGGACAAATCGGAGGTGATCTCTTCACCCTTAGCCAAGCTGCGCAACAATCGACGCATGATTTTACCGGAACGGGTCTTGGGTAAGTTATCACCAAAGCGAATTTCATCGGGCTTGGCAATCGGGCCAATTTCCTTACCCACCCAGTCACGCAATTGCGCCACGATTTGTTTCGCAGCTTCGCCCTCGGGTCGAGCGCCTTTTAGCACCACGTAAGCCACCACGGATTCGCCCTTGATGTCGTGCGGTTTGCCCACCACAGCGGCTTCTGCCACCAGTGGATTGGACACCAAGGCCGATTCAATTTCCATGGTGCCTAAGCGATGGCCGGACACGTTTAACACGTCGTCTATGCGACCCATGATAGTAAAAAATCCGGTTTTGGCATCGCGTATGGCGCCATCGCCAGCTAAGTAGGTGGTGCCACCTAAGTCTATCGGGTAGTAACTGGATTTATAGCGCTCTGGGTCGTTGTAAATCGTGCGTATCATGGACGGCCACGGTTTTTTAATGACCAATAAGCCGCCTGTGCCCCAAGGCACGTCTTTACCCGTTTCATCCACCACGGCGATGTCTATGCCAGGGAAAGGCAGGGTGCAGGAGCCTGGCACCAAGGAGGTGGCGCCTGGTAGTGGGGTGATGGCATGGCCACCGGTCTCGGTTTGCCAGAAGGTGTCAACGATAGGACAACGGCTGCCGCCTACGTTCTCGTAATACCACATCCACGCTTCCGGGTTAATCGGTTCGCCGACCGAGCCCAATAGGCGTAGGCTGCTTAAGTCAAAGTTTTTAGGATGGGTGCTTACCACGGTGTCGGCCGCTTTGATGAGCGAGCGTATGGCAGTTGGGGCGGTGTAGAAAATCGTCACCTTGTGTTTTTCTATCATGTGCCAGAAGCGGCTGGCATCGGGGTAAGTGGGGATGCCTTCAAACACCACTTGGGTGACGCCCATGGCCAATGGGCCGTAAGCCACGTAGCTGTGACCGGTAATCCAGCCCACGTCTGCGGTACACCAAAAAATGTCATTGTCTTTGATGTCAAAGGTCCAGCGCATGCTGTTAATGGCATGCAATAAATAGCCGGCTGAAGAATGCTGCACGCCCTTGGGTTTACCAGTGCTGCCTGAGGTGTAGAGTAAAAACAGCGGGTGCTCGGCACCCATCATCACCGGTGGGCAATCGTCGCTGACGTCAGCAATTAAATCGTGCCACCAAATTTCATTGGCTTGTGCCACGATGGGGCTGCCGGTTTTTTTGTAGACCACGATGTTTTTGATCGATTCGCAACCGCCCATGGCGATGGCTTCGTCCACGGCATTTTTGAGTGGCATGGATTTGCCGCCACGGAACTGGCCGTCGGCGGTGATGATGGCTACCGCACCGGCATCAATAATCCGTTCGTTGATGCTTTTGGCTGAAAAGCCGCCAAACACCACCGAGTGCGTCACGCCCAAGCGAGCGCAAGCTTGCATGGCCACTACGGCTTCTATGCCCATGGGCAAATAAATCAGCACGCGGTCGCCGGCAACGATGTGTAATTTTTTTAAGCCGTTGGCGAATTGGCAAACGCGCTGGTGCAATTCTTTAAAGGTGACTTGCGTGCTGCTGCCATCGTCTGCTTCAAAGATGATCGCCACTTTATTGGGGATGGTGTTTAGGTGCTTGTCTAAGCAGTTGGCAGAAACATTCAGTTCGCCGTCTTCAAACCATTTATAGAAGGGTGCATTGTCTTGATTCAGTGTTTTGCTAAAAGGTTTGTGCCAAACCAATAACTCGCGTGCTAACTTTGCCCAAAAACCCTCGTAATCGTCGGTTGCTTGCTGACACAAAGCATTGTAGGCT
>CAJBBQ010000185.1 GCA_903951385.1 uncultured Pseudomonadota bacterium | reverse complement strand
CTGCAGATTCGAACAAGGCCTTAAGCAGCTACAAGCCTAGCGCGACTATCGCATTTAATTTATCCGGCAAATCAGGCAGTCATGGTCAGGCATATTTGTCCCTGACCTTGCAGGCAAACCTGAGCTGCTTGTGTCAGCGCTGCTTAAATGAAATGCCGCTTAAGTTGGATTTATCTTTTGATTACCAGATAAGCGACATAGCAGAAGCGGATTTGATGTTGGCTGAGCTTGATGAGCCGGATGATATTGACTTGCAACCCATCAGCCAACACATGGATGTAGTGGCCTTGATAGAAGATGAGCTGATTATGGCCATGCCCCTTGCCCCTGTTCACGATCAGGCCTGCGCAAGCCTATCCAATCAAAGTGGTGAAAAGCCCAATCCATTCGCCGTGTTAAAGACTTTAATTAAGTCGTAAGGCTGCAATTTTGGCTGACAAAAGTCGGCTTTTATATTATAGTGGCGCCCTAGTAGTTTAACGCAGTCTTAAATGAGTGATGCAAAGCGGTATTTTAAGCATCTATTTGTATGTAATTGAGATGATGTTTTAATCATTTTATTGGAGTAAATTATGGCAGTTCAGCAAAACAAAAAATCACCGTCAAAGCGCGGTATGCATAGATCACACGACTTTTTGGTTAACCCAGCATTAGCGGTTGAGCCAACCACAGGTGAAGCGCACCTTCGTCATCACATTAGCCCAAACGGCTACTACCGTGGCCGCAAAGTATTGTCGACCAAAGGCGAATAATTTTTCTTTAAGTTTGGATCTGTTAATGTGCCAACGCGTTTTAATGGATTCCACTTTGAAAATTTGCAAAAAAATAGATTAAATCAACACACGCCGCTCCATATTTGGTGCGGCGTTGGTTTTTACGGCGCCTATAAAGGCAACCGGGTCGTTTTAGTATAGTAAGCAGCCTTTAGCTTAAGTATAAACTGAGTAAATTATGCAAATTACTGTAGCAATTGATGCAATGGGTGGTGACCACGGGCCAAAGGTAATCATTCCTGCGGCACTAAAAGCACTGGAACTTAACCAAGAATTGCATATTATTCTGGTGGGCTTAAGCAGCGCTATTGAAGCTGAACTCAATAATTTGCAGCAGACTAATGTTGCTAGGCTTAGCATCCATCATGCCAGCGAACTGGTCGGCATGGATGAGCAACCTCAAAGCGCCCTTAAAAATAAAAAAGATTCCTCCATGCGTGTGGCCATTGACTTGGTCAAAGACGGCGTAGCTTCTGCTTGCGTTAGCGCTGGCAACACTGGCGCACTCATGGCTACCGCTCGCTTCGTGCTAAAAACCCTACCAGGCATCGATAGACCAGCCATTGCCGGCGTATTTCCATGCCAAAAAGGCAAAATTTACATACTTGATTTAGGCGCTAATGCCGATTGCACGGCTGAGCAGTTGCTGCAATTTGCCGTCATGGGCAGCATGTTAGTGAGCTGCGTTGAAAACCGTGAAAACCCTACCGTGGGCCTGCTCAATATCGGCACCGAAGACATCAAAGGCAATGAAGTGGTTAAAAAAACCGGTGAATTGCTTAAAGCCAGTCATTTGAATTTTTATGGCAACATTGAAGGCAACGATATTTTTAAGGGTACAACCGACATCGTGGTTTGCGACGGCTTTGTAGGTAACGTCACGCTTAAGGCTGCTGAAGGCTTGATTCAAATGATAGGCCGTTTCCTAAGCCAAGAATTTAAACGCAACTGGCTAACCAAGATAGCCGGTCTAGCCGCCGCCCCAGTATTAAAAGCTTTCAAGAAACGCATGGACCCACGCAATTACAATGGTGCTAGCCTATTAGGCTTACGCGGCATAGTGGTCAAAAGCCATGGCGGGGCTGACACCAAAGCTTTTTTAAATGCCATCCACACCGCGCTTGAAGAATCTCGCAGTGGCGTGCTGGATAGAATCACGCAGCAAATGGAAATTGAACATTTGCTGTTAAAACAAGCGCTGGCATCGCATGCGGATGCGGTCGGCTCGGAAAACGAATGATTTACTCACGCATAGCAGGCACCGGCAGCTACCTGCCCAAAAAAATTCTAAGTAATGCTGAATTAGAAAAAATGGTGGACACCACGGACGAGTG
>CAJBBQ010000184.1 GCA_903951385.1 uncultured Pseudomonadota bacterium | reverse complement strand
TGAAGGGCCGTTGATGGACGGCATGAACGTGGTGGGCGATTTGTTTGGCCAAGGCAAAATGTTTTTACCGCAAGTGGTCAAGTCGGCAAGGGTCATGAAACAAGCGGTGGCGCATTTAATTCCGTACATAGAAGCGGAAAAAGTCGCCGACGAAAAACGCACCGGCCAGGTGGCCAAACCCAAAGGCAAAATGGTCATCGCTACCGTTAAAGGCGACGTGCACGACATAGGCAAAAACATCGTGTCAGTGGTCTTGCAGTGCAATAACTTTGAAGTGGTCAACATGGGTGTCATGGTGCCGGCCGCAGAAATTTTAGCCATGGCCAAAGCCGAAAATGCCGACATCATAGGCTTGTCCGGTTTGATTACGCCATCCTTAGAAGAAATGACGCACATCGCCAAAGAAATGCAACGCGACCCCTATTTCAAAGCCTTGAAAATGCCTTTGTTGATAGGCGGCGCCACCACCTCACGGGCGCACACGGCAGTGAAAATTGCCCCGCATTACGACGGGCCGATTATTTACGTGGCCGATGCCTCGCGCTCGGTCTCGGTGATGCAATCCTTACTCACGGTAGACAGCCGCGACGCTTACATAGCCGAAGTGGCCGCCGACTACGAGAAAGCCCGTCAACAGCATGCCAATAAAAAAGGCACGCCCATGCTGACCTTGGCCGAGGCGCGCGCCAACAAAGCCAAGCTGTCGTTTAGTGGCAACCATGCCCCGGTTAAACCCAAGTTCATAGGCAGGCGTGAAATCAAAAATGCCGATCTCAGTGTGATCGCCCAATACATCGATTGGACGCCGTTCTTTCAAACCTGGGATTTAGCCGGATTCTACCCAGCCATACTGACCGACCAAGTGGTGGGGCAAACGGCCAGCAAATTGTTTGCTGAAGCCCAAGCCATGCTGAAAAAAATTATAGACGGCCGTTGGTTAACGGCCAATGGCGTGGTGGCCTTGATGCCTGCCAACAGCGTCAACGACGACGACATCGAAATTTACAGCGACGCCAGCCGCCAACACATCGCCTTTACTTATTACGGCATGCGCCAGCAAACCGTCAAGCCAGTGATAGACGGTGTGGCTCGCCCCAACCAATGTCTAGCCGACTTCATAGCGCCTAAAGCCACCCCGGATTACATCGGATTATTCGCCGTCACCGCAGGCTTGGACATAGAAAAACGCATCAAACAATTCGAAGATGCGCACGACGATTACAGCAGCATCTTACTCAAAGCCTTGGCCGATCGCTTGGCCGAAGCCTTTGCCGAGTATTTGCATGAGCGCGTGCGGGTGGACTTCTGGGGTTACGCGGCCAATGAAAAATTGGATAAAGTCGCCCTCATCAAAGAGCAATACCAAGGCATTAGGCCAGCACCCGGTTACCCGGCTTGCCCAGACCACACGGTCAAACCGGACGTATTCCAAGTCTTGCAATGCGACAGCATAGGCATGCAGCTAACCGAATCGTTTGCCATGACCCCAGGCGCGGCGGTATCCGGCTTTTACTTTGCCCATAGCGAGGCCAAGTATTTCAGCGTGGATAAAATCGGTGAGGACCAATTGCTGGACATGGCCAAGCGCCGCGGGCTAACAAAAGACTATTTAGCGCGCTGGTTGGCGCCAAACTTGAGCTAAGGGGGTCTGGCTATGCACATTCATATTTTAGGCATTTGTGGCACCTTCATGGGCGGCATAGCCGTGTTAGCCAAACAGGCCGGGCATAAAGTTACCGGCTGCGATGCCAATGTTTACCCACCCATGAGCACGCAATTGCAAGCGCAAGGCATAGAGCTGATTACCGGTTTTGACCCTAGCCAAACCGAGCTCAAGCCAGATGTCTACGTCATAGGCAACGTCATCAGCCGCGGCAACCCTTTAATGGAAGAAATCCTCAACCGTGGCCTGCCCTATATTTCTGGCCCGCAATGGTTGGCGGAAAACGTCTTACAAGGCAAATGGGTGTTGGCCGTGGCCGGCACACATGGCAAAACCACCACCAGCTCGATGCTGGCATGGATATTAGAATACGCGGGCCTAGCACCCGGCTTTTTAATTGGCGGCGTGCCGCAAAACTTCGCCGTATCCGCCCGCTTGCCGCAAGCACCGAAACAAGACCAAAACAGCGTGTCGCCCTTCTTTGTGATTGAAGCTGACGAATACGACACGGCTTTTTTTGATAAACGCTCGAAGTTTGTGCACTACCACCCACGCACAGCCGTGTTAAATAACCTCGAGTTTGACCATGCCGACATCTTTGATGACTTGGCTGCCATAGAAAAACAATTCCACCATTTGGTCCGAACCGTGCCGCAAGCCGGCTTAGTCGTGAGCAATGGCTTGGAAGACAGTTTGCAACGGGTGATCGCTAAAGGCTGCTGGACGCCGGTGGAACAATTCGGCTCGGACAGCGATTGGCAAGCAGCCAACCCACAAAGCAACGGCAGTTTTGACGTGTTGTTTGCGGGCCAACTGCAAGGCCACGTGGCATGGGATTTATTGGGCGAACACAATCGCATGAATGCCCTAGCCAGCATTGCGGCCGCTCGCCATGTCGGCGTGTCGGTAAAAGTTGCCATCGAGGCCTTAAGCCAATTTAAAAATGTAAAACGCCGCATGGAAATTCGCGGTGAGGTGCATGGCGTGACGGTCTACGATGACTTTGCCCATCACCCGACGGCCATCACCACCACCGTGGCCGGCCTACGCAGCAAAGTTGGCAAGGCACGCATCTTAGCTGTATTGGAGCCGCGCTCTAACACCATGAAATTAGGCGTCATGAAAAATGCCCTGCCGGCCAGCTTAAGCGAAGCCGACTTGGTATTTTGTTACGGCGCCGATTTAGGTTGGGATGCCAGCGCCGCATTGGCACCGATACAACATAAGTCAAAAGTCTTCGACGACCTAGCAGCCATGGTCAGCGCCATCGTAGCAGCAGCCTCCAGCGGTGACTCGGTATTGGTCATGAGTAACGGTGGCTTTGGTGGGGTGCATCAAAAAATACTGGATGCCCTCACATCAAAATTCAGCGCCGAGTAATCGTTTGCTAAAGCGCGTGCGTGAAAAATTAAAGGCCATGCCACTGATACGCACGGCTATTTATGTGTCCGTGCTCATACACGTGATTTTAATCAGCGTGCACTTTAGTCCCGATTTAAAAAAAATGGCCGACAGCATGCCGGTACTGGACGTCAGTCTAGTGAATGCCAAAACCCATAGTAAACCGCAAAAAGCCGATGTGTTGGCGCAAGCCAATCTGGATCGAGGCGGCAACACCAACCAAAACCGAAAAATGCAATCCGCATTAGCCGCCAGCAGTCAACGCCAAGCCGCGCTTAAAGAACAAAGTAAAACCCAATCCGGTGGCCAAGCGGCGCCACAAAAAGCCGAACAGAGCCAAGCACAAAAACGCGTGGCCAGCTTAGAAAAACAAGCCCGAGAATTAATGACGCAATTGCAAGCCAGCAAGGCCGTGGAGTCGCAACCAGCGCAAAAAGCCAGCGCACAAGAAGTGCAAACCGGCCAACAAAGCAACCCCACCCGCGCCATCGATGTGCACGACATGGCCTCGGCGGCCATGGAGATGGACAGACTGGAAGCACTGATCGCCAAGCAACAAGACGTCTACCAAAAACGCCCTAAACGTAAATTCATAGGCGCCAGAACCAAGGAATACAAATACGCTTTATACGTTGAAGCGTGGCGGCAAAAAGTAGAAAAAATAGGCAATCTAAATTACCCGGAAGCGGCCAGAAACTTAAAGTTATACGGGCAATTGCAGATGACGGTATCGATTAATGCCGACGGCAGCATAGAATCCATAGAGCTAAACCGCAGTTCCGGTCACAAATTACTGGACGAAGCGGCCAAGCACATCGTGGAACTGGGTGCGCCTTACGCGCGTTTCCCTGATGACGTGCAAAGCGAAATCGATATATTGAGCATTACCCGCACCTGGACCTTCACCAAAGAAGACAGCCTTGCCAGTGGGGACTAAAGCCTTATATAGTTAAGCCTTACCCACCTACAGCACCCACCACCATGAGCCACTTTCAACACCACGTTTTTTTCTGTTTAAACCAACGCGAAGCGGGTGCTGCCTGTTGCATGGACAAAGGCGCGGAAGCCGCGTTTGACTACATGAAAGCACGGGTGAAAAGTTTGGGTTTAAGTGGCGAGAGTCAGGTGCGCATTAACCGCGCCGGCTGCCTGGATAGGTGCGATGCCGGTCCCTTGATGGTGATTTACCCGCAAGCGATTTGGTACAGCTTTATCGATAATGACGACATCGATGAGATCATAGCCTCGCACCTAATGCAGGGCAAAGTGGTGCAACGTTTAGTCGTGGATTAAACCGATTTGAAGAAGCCGACTTTAAGAGGCGGCCAGCATGCGCTCTAAAGTCAATTTAGCCAGCTTGGCTTCGTGTTCAGGCACTTTAATTTGATTGACCACTTGGCCTTGCAGCAAATTCTCCAACACCCAAGCCAAATGCTGCGGATCGATTCTGGCCATGGTGGAACACTCGCACACCAAATGACTCATGAATTGCACCAATTTACCTTGTGGCTTCATTTGCTCGGCCAAACGGTTAACCAAATTCAGCTCGGTGCCCACTAGCCATTTAGAGTTAGCCGGCGCTTCACTGACGGTTTTCAGTATGTACTCGGTGGAGCCAACAAAATCGGAATTCAAGCACACTTCATAAGGCGCTTCCGGGTGCGAGATCACCAAACCATCGGGGTGCGCCGCTCGGAATTGCGTGATGTTTTGCAAGCGGAACATTTGGTGAACCGCGCAGTGGCCTTTCCATAACAAGATTTTTGCATTTTTAATTTGCGCTTCGGTCAGCCCACCCATAGGCAAATCAGGATCCCAAACCGGCATTTGTTCAAGCGGAATACCCATCTGATGGCCAGACCAGCGGCCTAAATTTTGATCGGGGAAAAACAACACTTTTTCACGCTGTTTAAAACTCCACTCTAAAATTTTAGGCGCATTGGTGCTGGTGCAAACTATGCCGCCGTGCTCACCACAAAAGGCTTTTAAATCGGCAGCCGAATTGATGTAGGTAACGGGCGTGATGGCTTCATCAAAATTCAATACTTTATTCAGCTCACGGTAACTGCGTTCAACTTTAGCTAAGTTGGCCATGTCGGCCATGGAGCAACCGGCGGCCAAATCTGGCAAGATGGCAATCTGCTCTGGACGGCTCAAAATATCCGCCACTTCCGCCATAAAATGCACGCCCAAAAAGACGATGTACTCGGCATCCAAACTTTC
>CAJBBQ010000183.1 GCA_903951385.1 uncultured Pseudomonadota bacterium | reverse complement strand
GTCATTAAGCGCTGTAGCTTTTGCCAAAACCCAGTTTATCTAAAGCCAATAAGGCTAATTGTGCGGCTTGTTGCTCAGCAATGCGGCGACTGGTGCCCTCGCCCACGGTGCGTATGTCAAGTTTTTGTATAAAGCATTCAACAATAAAGACCTGGGCATGCGCTTCACCACCGGTGTGCACCACCGCGTATTCTGGCACCGCCACTTTACGCCCTTGCAAACGCTCTTGTAGCAAGGATTTGGCATCCTTGTCTATGACTTTCGGGTCTATGGTGCTGAGTTTATCGTTGTACAAATGCAGCACTAAGCCTTCAGCGGCGGCAAAGCCGCCGTCCAAATAGACGGCGCCTATGATGGCTTCCAATGCGTCGGCCAAAATTGATGGCCTACGCCAACCGGCACTTTTCAATTCGCCTTCACCCAATTTGAGGGCGTCACCGACATTGAGCGCCAAGGCCAATTCGCTGATACTGGCTTCTTTCACCAACTGCGCACGCAAGCGACTTAAATCACCTTCGTCTAAGCCAGGAAAACGTTGATACAACTGATTGGCAATAATGAAATTAAGGGCGCCGTCGCCTAGGTACTCCAAGCGTTCGTTGTTCTGCGCGCTGAAACTGCGGTGCGTTAAGGCTTGCGTCAACAAACCGTGGTTAACGAACTTATAGGGTAGGCGTTTAGCTAAATCTTGCACAGACATCGCTTATGCATTCCTAGCCATGGCCATTTATAGGCCGGCCTCTTGCGTGGAGAAATCCAGCAAAATACTCAGGTTGCCAAACAAGGGCTCCACCACCTGGTATCTCACAGTGGCCACAGTCACACCGGCACTGTCTTTGTCTATAATCAAATCACTGCTTTTAACGGCCGTCACGTAAGCCACATCGGCACGGCGCTCAAACGCACCGAAAATTTCGCTCTTACTCATGCTGGCTAGCGGCTCTTTATTTAGGCCGGCCATGACCATTTTAACCGTGTAAAACTGCTGGTATGCCGGCACCACTTTCATGGCCACGTAGGCAACCAAACCCAAGGAAGCACAGACCAACAACATGCCTAATAAGGTCATGCCAGCTTGTTGTTTGCGCGCTTGATAAGCAGTTTTTATAGGGTGTTGCATAAGGCCTCCGATTGGTTTTTCATTAAGCCAGCGTTAATGAATGGCATTGCCTATTCTAGAAGTCTGGTCAAAATTCATCCAGATAAAAAAGGCCTTGCCGACCAAGTTTTGCTCAGGCACAAAACCCCAGACGCGGCTGTCGGAACTGTCATCGCGGTTATCGCCCATGGCTAAATAATGCCCAGCCGGCACGACGATTTCTTCGTCGTTAGCCAACTTAGCACCCAAGGCATCGGCATCGTAATTGCCTAACCAAGGATTGATCAAAATGTCGTGTTGCACGTCACCCAATTGCTCGCGGTATTGCTTTGCGGTCAGCATGTTTAAACCCGGCTTAACGTAGGTGTAATCGCCCACATCTTGCACGGCCAAAAATTGGCCGTTAATAGTCAAGCGTTTGTCCATGTAGCGAATTTTATCGCCGGGCAAGCCCACCACGCGCTTAATGTAATCGACCGATGGCGACGGTGGGTAATGAAACACAAACACATCGCCACGCTTAGGTTCATTCACGTCCAAGAAACGGTTGTTTAAAATGGGCACGCGCAAACCGTAGGTAAATTTATTCACCAAGATGTAATCGCCGGCCAGCAAGGTAGGCATCATGGAACCAGACGGAATCTTGAAAGGCTCAACGATGAAGGAGCGCACAAAAAACACCAGCAAGATAACCGGGAAAAAGCTTTTAGCGTATTCCACCAGCACCGGTTCTGCCGCATCGGCCGCGCGTTTTTTGCGCAGGATTAAACTGTCTAGCAACCAAATGAAGCCGGTCACCGCCAATATGGCCACCATGAACAAAGCGAAATACATTATTTATCCTCTACGCGTAATATGGCCAAAAACGCCTCTTGTGGGATTTCAACGTTACCCACTTGCTTCATGCGTTTCTTGCCTTCTTTTTGTTTGTCTAACAATTTACGTTTACGCGACACGTCGCCGCCGTAACATTTGGCAATCACGTTTTTACGCATGGCTTTAACGGTTTCGCGGGCAATGATGTTGGCCCCTATCGACGCCTGTATCGCCACATCAAACATCTGCCTTGGTATCAGCTCGCGCATTTTTGCCGCCACTTCCCGGCCGCGGTGCACGCTGTTAGCGCGGTGCACTATCATGCTCAAGGCATCGACCTTTTCACCGTTAACCATGATGTCCAATTTAACCAAATCGGCAGCACGGAATTCTAAAAATTCGTAATCCATGGAGGCGTAACCGCGTGACACCGATTTCAATTTATCAAAGAAATCCAACACCACCTCGTTCAATGGCATTTCGTAACTGAGCATCACTTGCCTACCCATGTATTGCATGTTTTTCTGTATGCCACGCTTGTTGTTGCATAAAGTCATGACCGGTCCCACGTAGTCCTGCGGCATCAACAAATTTACCGTAATGACAGGCTCGCGGGTTTCTTCCACGCGCGACAACTCGGGCAAACGCGATGGGTTTTCAATTTGCACCACGCTGCCGTCTTTAAGCAAGAGTTCATAAATTACCGTGGGCGCCGTGGTAATCAGGTCCATGTCGTACTCGCGCTCTGAGCGCTCTTGGACGATTTCCATGTGCAGCAAACCTAAAAAG
>CAJBBQ010000182.1 GCA_903951385.1 uncultured Pseudomonadota bacterium | reverse complement strand
CGCCGCTTCAGCCGGCAATCACGCACAAGGCGTGGCACTGGCAGCAAAAAAACTAAAATGCCGCGCCATCATCGTCATGCCCACCACCACCCCCGCCATTAAAGTCAATGCGGTTAGAGCGCGCGGTGCTGAAGTGGTGTTGTTTGGCGACAGCTATTCCGATGCCTACGTGAAAGCCTTGGAATTAGAAAAGTCCGAACAGCTGACTTTTGTGCACCCATACGATGACCCAGAAGTCATTGCCGGCCAAGGCACCATCGCCATGGAAATCCTCAACGCGCACCCCGAACCGATAGAAGCGATATTTTGCTGCGTCGGTGGCGGCGGTTTGCTGGCTGGAATTGCCGCATACGTTAAAGCGGTGCGCCCAGAAATAAAAGTCATAGGCGTGGAAGCCAAAGACGCCGAAGCCATGACCGAATCGCTCAAGCAAGGCAAACGCGTCATGCTGGAACAAGTCGGTTTATTTGCCGATGGCGCCGCGGTTAAGCAAGTGGGCGAGCACACCTTTGCTTTGGCCCAACAATTTGTCGACGAAATGATAGTGGTGGATAACGATGCCATTTGTGCCGCCATCAAAGACGTGTTTGAAGACACCCGCAGCATCCTAGAACCGGCCGGGGCGTTGGCCACCGCCGGCATAAAAGAATACGCCAAGCGCAATGGCTTAAGGGACAAAACCTTAATAGGCATCGCCTCGGGCGCCAACATGAACTTTGACCGCTTACGCTTTATTGCCGAGCGTGCCGAGGTGGGCGAAAAGCGCGAGGCGGTGTTAGCCGTGACCATCCCCGAACAAGCCGGCGCATTTAAAGCCTTCTGCCGATTGCTTGGCGAGCGCAACATCACCGAATTTAATTACCGCTATTCCGATCCTAAATTTGCCCATATATTTGTCGGCGTGGCCATCGCTGATCCAGCAGAATCGGCTAAGTTGGTGAGCGATTTGCAAGCACAAGGCTTACCCACTTTAGACTTAAGCGACAACGAAGTGGCCAAATTGCATTTACGCCACTTGGTTGGCGGCCATGCGCCTCAGGCAAAAAATGAAGTGGTGTTTAGGTTTGAATTCCCAGAAAAACCCGGCGCGCTAATGAAGTTTTTAGACACCATGGGCCACGATTGGAACATCAGCTTGTTCCACTACCGTAACCACGGCGCCGACTTTGGCCGCGTCTTGGTGGGCATGCAAGTGCCGGCATCGGAAATGAATGCTTTTAGCCGCTTTTTAGACAATTTAGGCTACCCGCATTGGGATGAAACGCATAACCCAGCTTACAAGCTGTTTCTCGCTTAAAACAGCATGGTGCACATTGAACCATAAGCCTACCGATGTGGACCAACGCTCAGCCATACCCATTGTTTTTTAGGAGAACCACCCATGAAATTTAGCAGCATATTTATCGCGACCGCCATCAGCATGACGCTGGCCGTTCATGCCCACGCCACTGACCGAGGCAAAGCCTACGTGTCCAATCAAAAAGGCGGCGTCACCGTCATTGATTTAAACACTTACACTGCCGCTGCCGACATAGACGTGCAGGGCGACGAACCGCGCGGCATCGCCATCACCGAAGACGGTAAATTATTGGTTGTGGCCACCCGTGAAAACGGCAGCGTGTCCATTATTGATACCGCCACTAACCAAGTCATCAGCCAAGTGAAAGTCGGGCAGAATCCTGAGTTTGTTCGCATTAAAGGCCATTACGCTTTTGTTTCCTACGAGCCCAGCGCCAAAGGTGGCCCACCACCTGCACCTGGCTCAGCCGAAGCACTAGCCGCTGCTAAAGAAGAGGCAGAAGATGACGATAAAGAACCGGCGCGCATCGGCATCATCGATTTAAAATTGGGCAAAAAAATACGTGAAATTACCGGCGGCCCAGAAACCGAAGGCATCGAGTTCAGTAAAGATGGCAAACAATTGATCGTGACCAACGAAGCCGACAACACCGTGACTGTGCACAGCATGAAAACCGGCAAATTGTTAAAAACCATTAAAACCCATGAGTACGGTGACAGACCACGCGGCATCAAAGTATCGCCCGACGGTAAAACCTATTTAGCCACACTGGAATACGGTAATAAGTTTTTAGTCATGGATAAAAAATTCAAGGTCTTGCGTACCGTGGACACCGGCGCCACCCCATACGGGATTGCCTATGACCGCAAAGGCGAGCACATTTATGTGGCCGCCAATAAAGCCAAAACCTTGGAAGTGTATAACGCAAAAACCTACGAAAAAATTAAAGACATCCCTACTGGCAACCGTTGCTGGCACTTTACTTTTACCCCAGACGATAAAGAGATTTTATTGGCTTGCGGTAAATCCGATGCGGTCATGGTGATCGACGCGGACAAGCTGGAAGTGACGCAACAAATTGAAAACAAAAAGCTGCCTTGGGGCGTGGTCACTTACCCAAAAAGCATGGGCAGTTTAGACACAGCGATTAAGTAAGCCTAAGCCCTTAATCAAAAGCCCCAAGGTGTAAATCTTGGGGCTTTTTTATGCGCTTAATTTTTCTGAAATAAACGCCCACTCTTTGGGGTCCACCGGAGTAATGGACAATCGGTTGCCGCGTTGCAATATCCGCATGGTGGCCAGTTCTGGGTAGGTGCGCAATTCCTGCAAACTTAGCAATCGGGTTTTCTTAACCAGTTGCACGTCGACATTCAACCAGCGCGGGGTCTCTGGGGTGGATTTGGCATCGTAATACTTATGCCCTTTAATGAACTGCAGCCTGTCTGGGTAAGCCAAACTGCTGACTCGCGCAATACCAGCGATGCCAGGCACATCGCAATTGGAATGGTAAAAAAACACGCCATCGCCTACCTGCATTTGATCGCGCATAAAATTACGCGCTTGGTAATTGCGGATGCCATACCAATCGACCGTTTGATTGGGAAAGCCAGCCAAATCGTCAATCGACACATCGCTGGGCTCGGATTTCATTAGCCAATAACGCATTTATTTTTCCTCAAATTATTTCTCAGTTAGGCCTTATGATAATCTATAACTCCCATTTAACATCTGAATTTCGAGGCATAAACGTGGCAAGAGCAAGTGATAAAAACGTATTGGGCACAGCCCTACAATTATGCAGTGCCGACCCACTCACTGGCTTTACCCGCACCGGCTGTTGCGAAACCGGGGCGGACGACAGCGGCAGCCACACCGTTTGCGCGCAAATGACCGATGAATTCTTAGCCTACTCGATGTCTCGCGGCAACGATTTGAGCACGCCACGCCCAGAAT
>CAJBBQ010000181.1 GCA_903951385.1 uncultured Pseudomonadota bacterium | reverse complement strand
TGGCCTGGTGTGATTTAGGCTATTTTTTGCATGAATGCCAGCACTTGGTTTAAAGGCAAGGACTCGGCTTGCTCGGCATGGCGGGCTTTGTATTCCACCAAGCCATCGGCTAAACCGCGTTCACCCACCACCAAGCGGTGTGGCACGCCCATCAAATCGGCTTCAGCAAACATCACGCCGGGACGCTCGCCCCTGTCGTCTAGCATGGCATCGATGCCGGCGGCTTTTAGATCGGCATACAACTGATTGGCGGCGGCTTGCACCGCCTCGGATTTGTCGTAGCCGATTGGGCAAATGGCCACAGCAAAGGGGGCCATGCTGGCCGGGAAGACTATGCCGCGTTCGTCAAACCCTTGTTCAATGGCCGCGCCTACTATGCGTGAGACGCCTATGCCGTAACAACCCATCTCCATCACTTGGGTCTGGCCATTCTCATCCAAATAAGTGGCGTTCATGGCGGACGAATATTTAGTACGCAATTGGAATATATGGCCCACCTCTATGCCGCGGCAAAGTGACAATGTGCCTTTACCGTCTGGGCTGGCATCGCCATCCACCACGTTACGTATGTCTGCCACCAAACTGGGCTCGGCCAAGTCGCGACCAAAATTGACCCCGCTTAGATGAAACTTAGGCTTGTTGGCGCCGCAGACAAAATCGCTCATGGCAGCCACGGTTTTGTCGGCTATCACCGTGACGTTAGCCGCCACATTGACCGGACCGATAAAGCCAGGTGGGCAATTTAAATGGGCGCGAATTTCTTCTTCGGTAGCCAAGCGGAAATCCGCCATGCCGTCTAATTTGGCTAACTTCACTTCGTTTAAATTGTGGTCACCGCGCAACAAGGCCAAGAAAAAACGGCTGCTGTCATCGGCTTGCTTCACCATAAGCGCGATGGCTTTGACGGTTTGCGTAACGCTGATATTAAGTAAGGCTGCCACGTCGGCACAAGCGGTCTGCTTAGGTGTGTCTACTTCTTGCATGGCGGCCGTTGGCGCCTGACGTTTAGCCACGGTGATGGCTTCAGCCAACTCAACGTTGGCGGCGTAATCGGAGCTGTCGCAATACGCTAGGCCATCTTCACCCGAATCGGCCAAGACATGAAATTCGTGCGAACCATCGCCGCCTATGGCACCGGTATCGGCTTTAACGGCACGGAATTTTAAGCCCAAGCGATTGAATATCGCGCTGTAGGCTTGGTACATGGTGGCGTAAGTTTGCTCTAATGAGGCGAAATCGGTGTGAAAGGAATAGGCGTCTTTCATCATGAATTCGCGGGCACGCATCACCCCAAAACGCGGGCGGATTTCATCACGGAATTTGGTTTGAATTTGATAAAAATTAAGCGGCAATTGCTTGTAGCTGCGAATTTCCGTGCGGGCAATGTCGGTAATCACTTCTTCGTGGGTAGGGCCAAAGCAAAACTCGCGTTCGTGCCTATCGGTAATTTTCAGCATTTGCGGACCAAACACCGCCCAACGGCCCGTTTCATCCCACAACTCGCGTGGCTGAACGGCCGGCATGAGCAATTCCAGCGCACCGGCTTTGTTCATTTCCTCGCGCACTATGCTTTCAACCTTGCGTAAAACGCGCAAACCCAAGGGCATCCAACTGTATAAACCCGAGCCTAACCGTTTAATTAAGCCAGCCCGCACCATCAAAATATGGCTTTGCAACTCGGCGTCGTTGGGGGCTTCTTTTTGCGTGTTGAAGAAAAATTGAGAGGCGCGCATGGTGAAAGTCGAATCGGAACAAATAAAAGTGTGAATTTTACCTTTTAACCTTACGCTCGTCAGCATTAATCCGCTTGAGCCGGCCTAAGCCGGCGGCATGCTAGTTAAAGGCTAGGCTAAATCGGCCAGGGCTTGCATGGCCAAACGCAAATCGTGCCAGGTTTGCGCTTTATCTAGCGGCTGCTGCAGTAAGTGATCTAATGCATGCGTGGCGACCAGTGTGCGGCCATGGCAGGCATGCAATTGGCCGCGCAAAGTTGGCAAGCGTGCCTGGCTAGCCAACAACTGTTGGGCAGCCGCTGCACCGAAGGC
>CAJBBQ010000180.1 GCA_903951385.1 uncultured Pseudomonadota bacterium | reverse complement strand
TCGTGGCGTTTTATCGCACTCAATGAAAATGCCTGTAAAATTGAATTTGTGCTTAATTATGAATTTGCCAACGCGTTTTTAGAGAAAATAATCGCCCCGGTTTTCAGCCACATTGCCAACACCTTTGTCGATGGCTTCGTCGCTAGAGCCGACGTGGTGTATAAAAACCATTAAGAGGAATGCCCATGAACAGCAACGAGATACTGGTTGAAGTGGCTTATGCCTTAGCCCACGAGCAATTGATTGTGCCGGTCAAGGCCGCGCCTGGCATCACTGCCGAGCAAGCCATCAATCTATCTGGCATCGTAAAAAAATACCCGGAGATCGATTTGAGCCAAAATAAAATCGGCATTTTTGGCAAGCTCTCTAGATTGGATCAGCCCTTGCGTCACCTAGACCGCGTGGAAATTTACCGGGCGCTAATTGCC
The DNA here is from genome assembly GCA_903951385.1 of uncultured Pseudomonadota bacterium. Classification (GTDB taxonomy): domain Bacteria; phylum Pseudomonadota; class Gammaproteobacteria; order Burkholderiales; family Methylophilaceae; genus Methylotenera; species Methylotenera hypolimnetica. Next base: position 2,362 of record CAJBBQ010000180.1, on the reverse strand, counting down.
GACCCAAAAGAAGTGCGTAAGCAGCGTGTGGCCGATGGCAAGGTAATGAAAAAAGGCGGTGGCGACGCCGCGATTGAAGAATAAAGTAACAAGCTTACGCTCGCTTATTCGCAATACTGTTTGACATCCGCTTGCGCTTCTATCTTAGCCTGGGCGATCTCCGTGCTAGATAAAATCACCCGCTCACCCTTCTCGTTTACCGTGGCTATCCTGCCGCCCAATTGATAGGTCGCCAAATTGGCTTGCGCGGCTTTGCAGTTTTTTTGGTTTAATTGCAGCTCTTCAGCCGACAAGGCATCGGCTTTCTCCGCTATTTTTTGCTTATTAGGCTGGGCTTTAGCGCGCTTTAATTCGCCAGTGATGTCACCTTCTACCGGCGCCAGCGGCGGCAAATTTGTTAAGCCCACTGCTGGCCGACCTTGCACGGATTCCAATTTAATATTGGATGGCGGCGGCACATCACTGTAGCGCATGACCCCATTTGATTCACGCCATTTGTATACTTCCGCCGAGGCCATGATGGGCATCAACATTAGGCTTAATATCAACGCCATTATTTGCATTTTCTAGTCCTTAAGCACCTTAGTGCCCATCAGCAATGAAAATAATAGTATGGCCGTGTGTTAGTGACAAGCAAGCTTTTTTAAAAACTTTATGCTGCTAGCACTCGCGCGAGCGCCTTGAAATCTGTATAATTTCGTTTTGGCTACAAGGATTTACGCATGCGTTTATTGCAACAAGCTCTCACATTTGATGATGTTTTATTAGTGCCAGCCTACTCCAACGTGCTGCCACGCGAGGTTTCCCTCGCCACACAACTCACCCGCAACATACAACTCAACATACCGCTGCTGTCAGCGGCCATGGACACCGTGACCGAAGCGCCACTGGCCATAGCCTTGGCACAAGAAGGCGGCTTGGGCTTCATCCATAAAAACATGACGGCCATGAAACAAGCAGCCCATGTAGCCCGAGTAAAGCGTTTTGAATCCGGCGTGGTGAACGACCCGATTACCATACAAAGCCACCTCACGGTACGCGACGTATTAGAACTCACGCGCATGCACAAAATCTCCGGTATACCGGTGGTGGATAACGGCAAAATCGTCGGCATTGTGACCAATCGCGATTTACGCTTCGAAACCAATTTGGATCAACCCATCAAAAACATCATGACACCGCGTGACCGTTTGGTTACCGTGCGTGAAGGCGCTGCTAAAGACGACGTCATACGTTTATTGCACCAACACCGTTTAGAGCGCGTGTTAGTGATAGATGCTAACGACACGCTTAAAGGCCTCATTACCGTTAAAGACATCCAAAAATCCACTGACCACCCTTACGCCTGTAAAGACGCGCAAGGCCGCTTGCGCGTGGGCGCAGCCGTGGGTGTGGGTGAAGGCACGGAAGAACGCGTGGCCGCTTTATCTGAGGCCGGCGTTGACGTCATCGTGGTCGATACCGCACACGGCCATTCTCAAGGTGTGCTAGACCGTGTTACTTGGGTTAAAAAACATTTCCCGCACATCGAAGTGATAGGTGGCAACATCGCTACTGCCAGTGCTGCATTGGCTTTGGTCGATGCCGGCGCCGACGGCGTCAAAGTGGGCATAGGCCCAGGCTCTATCTGTACTACCCGTATCGTTGCTGGTGTAGGCGTGCCACAAGTGAGTGCGATTGCCAACGTGGCCAATGCCTTAGCAAAAAGCGGCGTGCCGTTTATTGCTGACGGCGGCATCCGTTTTTCTGGCGACATCTCTAAAGCCATTGCGGCTGGTGCTTACAGCGTTATGCTGGGCGGCATGTTTGCTGGTACCGAAGAAGCGCCGGGCGACATCGAATTGTTCCAAGGCCGCTCATACAAATCTTACCGTGGCATGGGTTCCATCGGCGCTATGGAAAAAGGCTCCAGCGACCGTTATTTCCAAGACACCAATAGCGGCGCAGATAAGTTGGTGCCAGAAGGCATAGAAGGTCGCGTCCCTTATAAAGGCAGCGTCATTGCCGTGATACACCAACTCATGGGCGGCTTACGCGCTTCCATGGGCTACGTGGGCGCTAGCAACATCACCGAAATGCGTGAAAAAGCCGAGTTTGTGCAAATTACCTCAGCCGGCATGCGTGAATCGCACGTGCACGATGTGCAAATCACCAAAGAAGCACCCAACTACCGTATAGACTAAACCCCTTCACCACAAAGGCGCAGCGACCCCGCGCCTTAGTGGTGAGTTTTTGTTTCTAGAAGCCCTATGACCACCCACTCAAAAATACTTATTTTGGATTTTGGCTCACAAGTCACCCAACTGATTGCTCGCCGTGTTCGCGAAGCGCACGTTTACTGTGAAATTCACCCGTGTGACGT
>CAJBBQ010000179.1 GCA_903951385.1 uncultured Pseudomonadota bacterium | reverse complement strand
TGGTATCGCGCTTTTTTGCAATGCGTTTGGTGCACGCGGGCTATAACGTTAGCATGATAGGCGAAGTGGTGACCCCAGCAATTAAATCCGGTGATATGTTGTTATTGGTTTCGGGTTCTGGTGGTACGGAAACCTTGTTGCCATTTGTTAAAAAAGCCAAATCAGTGGGCGCGAAATTGGTGGTGATTTCCATGAAAAAATCCTCACCTATGGCCGATGCGGCTGATCTAACCATACAAATTGGTAACGACGACAGCTTCCCATTAACCCAAGGTATGCCTATGGGTTCGCAGTTTGAGCTTTCAACCTTGCTGTTCTTGGAAGCCGCTATTGCCGATTTGATTTTTGCTAAAGGTTTGACCGAAGAAGGCATGCGCGCCATTCATGCTAACTTGGAATAAGCTAATAAGCACTCAGTCGTATGAATAAAAAAGCTCGCCTAGGCGAGCTTTTTTTTACAAATTAAGCTTGGTTAAGCTAGCCCCGCTGATTTGTTGATTGTGCAATGCGGTCGCCACCAGTGCGCCGTGCACACCCAATGCTTTTAAGCTAAGCAAGTCTTGTTCATCCCTCACGCCGCCAGCCGCATACAAGCGACTGCCTTTGTTGCAATGCATGATTTCTACCAGCCTGGCCTTATTAAAGCCTTGATTGGCTCCCACGTCGGACAGCGACATAATAATGACCCGCTCTGGCCAATCTTCCGTTTGCTTAAATAATGCTTTCGGACCATGAAAGCCATCGCTAAAAAAATCCAGCGATAAAATAAAGTCAGGCTGTTGCTGGCTAAGCGCCAGGTAATCCTGCATGTCATGGAAGTTTTCGCTGGCTAAAATAATGCTTACATTAAGTGTTTGCCATTCAAGCAGATCCGCTGACTGCTGAAAGCCGGCGTCCAACCATAGTTCCAGTTCTGGGTAAGCGAGACTAATCTGCGCAATGCTGGCGTAATTTGAACGGGTCTTATTCGGTAGTTTTTGAATGGCATTTAAATCGGCGATATATAATTGCTTAAATGGGTGCATAGCCATTATCGCAGCGACGACAGTCAATGGATCACTATGCGAGCAAAGTGCCGATTGCATGGGCTGGTAGGTTTGCCTAAGGCCTTTTTTAGCATGCACCACTTCGCCATTCAATAAATCAATTACCGGGATTACTTGCATCATCGAACAGCGTCAAAAAATATTAGTATGCGAGTTTATCACTGCTGGCGGCTTTAGTGATGCCCCATTGCCTTGCTCCCTGGCTAAAGAAGGGGCACTGATGCGTGATGCGCTGTTAAGAGATCTCAGTGAACTCAATGCCTACCAACTGATTGGTCTGCACGATGTTAGGCTAGAGCCATCATGCATGGTGTCAAGCAGTACGGCAGTGGCCGCCGGCGAATTCATGAAGGTGTTTGAAGCATTGCTCCTGCAAGTGGATTTGGTTTGGCTGATTGCACCGGAGTCAGACGGCCACTTGCATACGTTAACTGAGCTGTGCTTGGAAGCGGAAAACAAACAGGATGGGCCCATATTGATAGGCTGTGGCTACGATGCCAGCTTAATTGGCACCAGTAAAACCTTAAGTTTTGAAGCCATGCAGGCTGCCGGCATACACACGCTGCCAGTGCATGCGGGAGAGGACGTCGTTCGCGATGATTATTTTGCCCAATTGGCGCAATCCAAGGAAGCCTGGCTAGTTAAGCCCGAAGATGGCGCCGGTTGTGAGGGCATACAGTATTTTGCTAGCATCATGGCCATGCGCGATTGGATGCAACAAGAGGATCGCAGCCAGCATTTTTTTGCGCAAGCATACCAGGCGGGGATTGCCGCTAGTATGTGCATGCTCTGTCGGGACGGTCAGGCCTGGTTGCTCAGTGTCAATCAGCAGCACGTGAGCATGCAGGATGATGGATTTGTTTTGCATGGCATTAGCGTCAATGGCCTCAGTCAATATTGGTCTCGTTTTGAGACGCTGGCACGCAAAATGGCTAAAATGTTACCGGATGCCTTGGCTTATGTAGGGGTGGATGCCATTATTGATACGCAGAACGACGCCCTCTATGTCATAGACATTAATCCGCGTTTAACCAGCAGTTACGTTGGTTTGCGTGAGGCCATGGCGTGCAATCCAGCCGAACTTATTTTGTCTTGCGTGTTGTCTGCGCGCTTTAAATTACCCTTAATAGAAAAAAACCGAGTGGACATTAGCTTGCATGAAAACGACGCTTGACCATATTTCAGTAGAGCACGCCTTGCTGCCTGTTATAGGTTGGGATGTGGGTGGCGCGCACCTTAAAGCAGTGCGCATCGATGCCGTGGGTAAGATTGCCGTTATGCAGGTGTATTGCCCATTGTGGCGTGGTTTAGATGCCTTGAGTGCAGCCATCGATCAGGTCTTGACGGAATTTGCTGTGTCGGCAATGGGGCATGCGCATTACGTCACCATGACCGGGGAATTGGCGGATATTTTCCCCAATCGCGCTGCCGGCGTCGGGCAAATTGCCGGCTTATTAAGTGAGAAATTAGCCGAGCCCATGCTGTTTTATGCCGGCTACCAACATTGGCTAAGTCTGCCTGAAGTGGCAAGCCAAACGCATCGTATCGCCTCCATGAATTGGTTGGCCAGCATAGAATACTTAGCCAGCCATGTCGGCCATGCTTTGTTCATCGATATAGGCAGTACCACGACCGATTTGGCTTTAATCTGCAATGGCGAGCCAAAGGTCATGGGCTTTAGCGACGCCACGCGCATGCAAACAAACGAATTAATTTACACGGGGGTGGTACGCACACCCTTAATGGCCTTGGCACAAAAAATCGCGTTTCAGGGTCAATCAATTAATCTGGCTGCCGAGCATTTTGCGACCACGGCAGATGTTTACAGCCTGACGGGCGATTTGCCGATAAGCGAATACAGTGCAGAAACGGCTGATGGGGCAGACAAAGGCCTGGGCGCCTGCGCGCGCCGTCTAGCGCGCATGATAGGGCGCGATGCCGACGATGCCCCCTTGGCGGATTGGCAAGCCTTAGCGCAAGCCTTTAAGCGACTACAGTTGCAGCAGCTGCAGTTAGCCATAGAGCAGCATCTCGCTGCATTGACTGACAATACGCAATGCGTATTGATAGGGGCAGGGGTGGGCGACTTCTTGTTAGCTGGTTTGGCTAAGCAATTAAATATGGCTTACTCATCAGTGAATGATTTTATGCCGCTAGCACAGCAAGCTAGCGGATCCGCCCAGCGCTTGGCTGCCGTTTGTTTTCCCGCTTACGCTGTGGCCAGTTTGGGGAGAGGGCATGCTTAAGCTCACTATTCCTTATTGCGATGATAGCAGCCGTTTATTTGAACGGATAGCCCACTTGCCTTGGCCTATGTTTTTAGACAGCGGCCAACCCAAGAGTGAGTACGGTCGATTTGACATATTGGTAGCGCAACCCTTTGTTACCGTCACCAGCGACGAAGTGCTAGACAGTGGCCAAGCAGTCATAAAAACCGAGGTCAGCCAGCAGGGTGAAGTGACGCTGACTGAAGAGGACGCCTTTAGCGTATTAAAGCGCCTATTAGCGGCTTATCCAGTCAATGAAAGCAGTGAATGGCCCTTTGCTGGCGGTGCGCTAGGCTACTTTTCTTATGATTTGGCTAGGCAATTAGAAAGCTTGCCCAGGCTCTCGGCTGCTGATAAGGCTTGCCCGCATATGCAAGTTGGTTTATACGATTGGGCCGTGGTGGTGGACCATCAGGAAAAGACTGCTGCACTGGTTTCATACGGTTTGTCGGCAAGCACACATGACCAATGGCCAGATTTATGCCGCTTGTTCGAGGCGCATTCATCCGAGCAGCACCAAGCAGTTGAGCCAACTTTTCAATTGAAAGCCATGCCCAGTAGCAACATGACGTTTAGTCAATACAGCCTGGCTTTTAACAAAATTAAAGCCTACATCAAAGGCGGTGACTGCTATCAGGTTAATCTTGCGTTAAGGTTCGCTGCGCCGGCCGCAGGCAACAGTTGGTTGGTCTATAAAAAGTTGCGCGAGTTAAGCCCGGCGCCATTCATGGCTTATATGAAGTTTCCAAGCTGGCAAATATTGTCCGGTTCGCCTGAGCGTTTTTTGCAGGTGCGAAATCGGCATGTTGAAACGCGTCCGATAAAAGGCACTAGGCCGCGCGCCCTAAATGCCATTGAGGATGCGGCCTTGGCCGCGGATTTGCAAGGCAGCACTAAAGACCAAGCAGAAAATCTAATGATAGTGGATTTGTTGCGTAACGACCTAGGCAAGAGCTGTGAGATCGGTTCGGTTCAAGCCGATCAGTTATTTCGCTTACAAAGTTTTGCTAACGTACACCATTTGGTCAGCATAGTGCGCGGCCGTTTGGCAAAGGGTAAGACCGCGATTGACTTATTGCGTGCCTGTTTTCCTGGTGGCTCGATTACCGGTGCACCTAAATTACGCTCCATGCAAATCATAGAGGAATTGGAACCAGATAGACGTGGTGTGTATTGTGGCGCCATAGCGTACATAGGCTTTGATGGCAATATGGACAGCAATATTGCCATTCGCACCGCAGTTTACCGTGAAGCGGAACAAGGCGACGGTGAAATGAGTTTTTATGCGGGCGGTGGCATAGTCAGTGATTCCTTGCTGGATGAGGAGTACGCCGAAATTCAAGATAAGGCGTCCAGCTTATTAAAAACCATGCGGCATTTCTTCAGCGACAAACCCGCAACACCCTAATTTAAGCTAGGCAGACCGTCATGCAGAACAATCAATTATGGGTCATTAAACTGGGTGGCAGCTTGTTAGGGTCCCCGGCCTTGCCGCATTGGCTATCGCTGCTGGCTAAGCACGGTAATGGCAAAGTGGTGATTGTGCCTGGCGGCAGCGTGTTTGCTGATGCGGTTAGGCAAGCGCAAAGCCTATCACGAATGAGCGATGGTTTGGCTCATGAATTGGCTTTGCTGGCCATGGATCAATTCGGCTTGTTGTTGGCGGGTATGCAGCCTGATTTGGTGACGGCGACCAATGAATTGGAAATAGCCGAACGTGGCTGGCAGCATAGGGCTGTGGTGTGGTTGCCTAGCCAGATGGTGTTAGCCGATGCCACGGTTGAACAAAGCTGGCGGGTGACATCGGACAGTTTGAGTGCGTGGTTAGCCAACAAATTGGCGGCAGATCAGTTGCTATTAATTAAATCGGTGGACTTAGGTTCTTACCAACAAAGTCAGGCGGCGCTTGCCAAAGCCTTGCTTGATGACGGGGTGGTCGATGCCTGTTTCTTGGATGGTATAGCCGGTCAGCGCTATCAAACCCGCTTACTTAACAGAGACGATTACACAGTATTTGAGCAGGGTTTGTACACTCAAGGTTTACAGGAAAAGGCCAGGCTGCTTTAACAAGCCATTAGCCGATGCGTTCTTTTTCAAAGCGGCCAAAGTGCAACATGATGGTAGGCAGGATGAGTAGATTGAGTAGGGTGGAAGTGATCAATCCGCCGACGATGATGGTAGCCATCGGTCCTTCAATTTCTCTACCCGGTTGATCGCTGCCTAAGGCAAGCGGTAACAAGCCTAGCGCCGTGACTAAGGCGGTCATCAATATAGAAGGCAGCCTTTCCGAGGCGCCGCGTATGCAGGTCTCTAAACCCCAAACGCAATTTTCTTCATCAATTAAGTGTTGGTAGTGCGAGACCATCATAATGGAGTTGCGCAGGGTGATGCCAAATAGAGTAACGAAGCCAACCAGTGATCCCAAGGATATCCAACCGCCAGTAAACATGGCAGCTACCACGCCGCCTATTAGGGCAAATGGCAGGTTGGCAAAAGTGAGCAATAGGTTACGTAAACGGCCAAAGGCGATGTAGAGCATTAAGAAAATGCCCACGCCAGCAAGCATGGAGTGCACGATTAGATCTTCACGCGATTGCGCATTGGCTTCGGCTTCGCCTGTGTAGGTGATAAAGTTGCCAATGGATAAGGCTATGTCGGTGTTCATGCGTTGCTTCAATTCTTTGGCAAAGCTGTTAAGGTCTCTGTCCTCAATGTTGCAGGTAATAGTTTGTATGCGTTTGGCGCCAGCATGCAAGATTTTTGAACGGCCATTTTCTTGGCTAATGTCGGCCACGTCCCGCAAGTAAACGATTTTGCCATCTGGGTTTTTAAGGGGTAGCGCCCCAATTTCTCGCAAATCGTCGCGTACTACTTGATTAAACAGCACGTTGACACTGATGATTTGATTGTTTTGATAAATCTGGGCAGCTTGCACTCCTTCGTAAGCCGCTTGTATGTTTTCTAATACATCCAGTGATTGCAAGCCGAATGCCGCTAAGCGTTCTGGCCTTAAGCGTATGGCTAATTCCGGTGTGCCTGGGGGCGACTGAATTTGAACTTCGCTAGCACCTTTTATATTGCTGAGTAGCGAGGCGATGCGCCTCGCATCGTGGTCTAAGGTGTCAAGATCTTGGCCATGCACATTAATGACCATGGCAGCGGTGTAGCCTGATATGGTTTCTTCTATGCGTTCAGTCAGAAAGGTATTGATGGCAAAATTAACCCCGATGAAGCCGGTTTCGGCTATGCCATCTCCATCGTCGTCAACGGTTTCGCCAGCTAATTCTTCACGAATTCTATCTAGAATCTGATCTTGCTCGGGACCGCTACTGGGCATCAATTCCACTTCAAACTCACTGTAATGGGTGCCAAAGGTGTCCGCCGCATTGGGTGCTCGGCCTACCCATTGCGTAACCGATTTAATGCCTTTAATGCCACTGACCACCTTGGCGACTTTTTTTCCTATGCGTAAGGATTCTTGTGCCGATGTGCCAGGGACGGCGGTCATATGCATGATGTAGTGGCCCTCATGCAAGCTCGGTATAAATTGACTTTTGAATAAAGGTAGAACGCCTATGCCTAAGGCAATGACCAAAGCTACCATGCTGATTACCGTCATGTAATGCTGTTCGATACTTGTTAGCGCCGCCACATAATGCTTTTTCATCCAGACCATTAAAGGCGGATCTTGGCTGTCTAGTTCCCCTTTAGAGAACAATAGGTAACATAAGGCAGGTGTTAAGGTTAAAGCCACCACCAATGAGGCAATAATGGCACTGATGTATGCATAGCCGAGTGGGGCAAATAATTTGCCAGCAACGCCCGATAGAGTGAGTAAGGGCAGAAACACCATGACCACGATGATGGTGGCATACACCACCGAGCTGCGTACTTCCATGGAGGCTTGATAGACCACTTGGTAGGCTGGTAATGGTTGGGGCAGCAAGCGATTTTCACGTAAACGGCGGAAAATGTTTTCCGTGTCTATGATGGCGTCGTCCACCACTTCACCCAGGGCGATGGCAAGGCCACCAAGCACCATGATGTTCAGACCCATGCCAAAGTAAGACAGCACTATGGTAGCGGCCAGCAGGGATAGGGGGATGGCGGTAGCCGAAATGAATGCCGTTCGGACGTTGAATAAAAATAAGAACAAGACCGCAATGACTAGAACGGAGCCAACGAGTATGTCAGTCTTAACACCATCGATGGCCGTTTCGATAAAATTGGCCGGACGAAATAAGCTGGGGTAAAAGTCGATTTGTTGCGCCTTGAATTCCGGCGCAAGCTCTAACATGGCCTTCTCAACGGCTTCAGTTACTGCTTTGGTATTCGCCCCAAGCTGACTTTGCACAGAAAAATAAACGCCTTCTTTGCCATTGATGGCAGCTGCGCTAATCGCTGGCGCAGCCCCTTCAACGACTTGAGCGATGTCCATTAGCCGAACCGTTTGGCCATCCCTGTGGTAAATAGGCATTTGCGCTAGTTGTTTGGCATTCTTAGCTTGCCCCTCGGTGTTGATCAAGATGCGTTGGTTGTTGTTTTCTATGTAGCCCGCACCGCGGACGCCGCTGACTCTTGCCGTTGCGGCTAATACCTCTTGTATGGATAGGTGGTAGCGTATGAGTTTGTTAGGGTCGACTAATATTTGCCATTGCCGCACGTCACCGCCCAACACGTTGACATCGGCCACGCCTGGCACCGCCATAATGTGCGGTTTGATGGTCCAGTCCACCATGGTGCGCAGTTCCATCAGGCTGCGTTTATTGGAACTGATGCCCATGCCCAACACCGTGCTGGCACTGGATGCCAATGGGGTGATGTTGGGAATGATGTTTTTTGGTAATTGGTTGTTTAGGGTGGCTAGCCGTTCGGCCACAGCCTGACGGTTTTTGTAGATGTCGGTTTTTTCATTGAAAATAATGGTAACGATGGACAAGCCCGGAATGGATTGAGAGCGCATCGATTCCACGCCTACAGTGCCGGATAAAGTGCTTTCTATGGGCTGCGTGACCAGTTGCTCAACCAGCTTGGAAGACAAGCCGGGTGACTCGGTTTGAATGACCACTTGGGTGGGGGAGAATTCAGGAAAAACGTCTAAATTGGCTCTGGATAGGCCGTACAGCCCATAAATAACGACTAGGCAAGCTAGCCCTATGACTACGCCATGGAATCGAATGGAGAATCGAACTAATGCAGACATCATGGCTTAATTACCTATCTCTATCTGGAGCAAACTGCCGATTAAGCTATTGAATTCAATCGTCATTTTAGCTCCGACCTAACGCCAAGAATTCTGCATTAGTCTGCACTGAAACGCCGATTAAGCTGTTAAATTTAATCGTCATTTTAGCTCCGACCTAACGCTAACAATCCAGCATTAGTCTGCACTGAAACGCCGATTAAGCTGTTAAATTTAATCGTCATTTTCATTGGTGATTTGGTACTTAAGTTCTTCTGATAATAACAGTTGTGCACCGCTGCTAACCAATTCATCGCCAGCAACAAAACCCATGGTGTTGAACCAACCGCTTATCTTCTCGCCTTCAATTTCAGCTTCGGTGCTAATTAAGCGTCGGACAAATTTATCGTAGCCAGTTTTGTTGGCCGGCAGTTTTTGGTATACCCAAGCTTGGTTGGCGAACCATACTACCGATTCGTGCGGCACTATGACGCCCTTGCTGGATTGGTTTTGACTGTCCAAACGGGTGCTCACGCGCATGCCGGCTCTTAGGTTTTTTGCAGGGGCAAGGTAAAAGTAGGTTTTTCCATGCATGGTAGTGTCAGCTTGAGGTGCGGCTGAAACAAGGGTGGCTTTGCTAATTAGCTGGCCACCAATTTGACTAACTTGCAATGCGGTTTTCGCATTGGGCGTGATATCTAATGGCAAGCTTACTTTTATTAACACTGCCTGAAAGCGCATGAGTGAGTCCAGTTCTTGCTTAGGCTTAGTTTGGCTAGCCCATGCACTTAAAACTGGCCCCCATTGTTGTTGCATGCTGTCGTGTATGCCTTTTGCCAAGGTTTGACTGGCACTTAGCTTGGCTTGTTCGGCATGCAGGCCAGCGCGCGCCTCTTGCACAGCGCTGTCTGAAATATTTTTGTCGTCCTCATTGAGTAATTGCAGTCGCTGTACATTTTGTTGTTTGCCTACCATGCTGCTGCGTATCACATTGCTATCGGCCATAGCGGCGAGATAGCGTGTGCGCATATCCAGTAAGCCGTCAAGAGGCTCAACGCTAGCAAACGAAGCGGTGGTGGCATGGTGCTGTGCACTGCTTAGTTCTATTGTCTTTATGCCGCTTTGCAACTGAGAGGCTTTGCTAAGTAGCAAGGTGGCCGCGCCCTTGTCAGTTGGATTGTTGTTGCTAAGTAAACTAGTGCTGTTAATGCTCTCGTCAGCGCCGCTGGTTGATGTGGATTCGTATTCATCTTTAGCAAAAAAAACCATAAACCAAAACAATAAAATAATGAGTGTGGCTTGTATGGCTATGATGATCGTTGCTTTACGATTCATATTTAACTCCTGCGCTGCTCAGCGGCTGTTCCAATGTGTTTTCAAGTATTCTGATCGCGTCATTATATTGATGCTGGGCTGTCGCTAAGTTTTTTTCTGCCAGCACGGTTTCTAATTTTGCTAAGGTGTAAGCAAGTCGGTCAATTTGACCTGCGGCCAATAAACTGGCCATGCGTTTTTCTTGTAACTGTTGCTCATTGAGCAGGGATTTTTGTTTAGTTAAGGCTGTACGCGCCTCACTTAGCTTAGCGTGAGCAACCGCTGTGTCTGCCATAATTTGGCTTTGCAGTACTTCGAACTGTGCCGCTTCAACCTCACGTAATTGGCTGGCTTCTGCAATGGCTAATTTATTTTTATGCAACAAGTTTAGCAAGCCAGATAAACCTAAGGACCAAACACTGTCGCCAAATTCATATGCGTAACCCGGGCTGATAACTAGATCGGGGTATTGATTGGCTATTTCCAGCTTCAATTTGGATTCCATGCTGGCGTAGCGTAATAGGGCGATTCTTAAATCTAAACGATTCAATAATGCATTTTTTTGCAGCTCGGCCAATGGCCAATCTTGATTTGATTGCAGGCCAAGGTCGCTTTTCAGAATTAATTTATTAAACTGCGTCAGCGGTAAGCCAGCCTGACTTGCTAGCTGATTGTATAGTGTTTGCGACTGTTGCTGTGCTTGATGTAGCATGGCTGCATTGGCCTGCAGCTGAAGGTTTGCCGTGCTAAGCTCTACGTTAGATGCGGCACCTAAGGTCACGCGTTTTTTATAAATGGCAACGATGGCTTGGTGCGCAGCTTGCTCTTTAGACAATAGGTGAATTTGATGCAACTTTGCTTGGTAGTCTAGCCTGGTTTGCGTGAGTTTGCTGCGCAACTCCCAAGCCGTCTGGGCTATTTGTAATTGGGCTATTTCGGCTAAGTGCTTAGCGTGGTCAACCCTTATTTCACCTTTGTTAGCTATGTCTAAGGGCAGGTCTATACTTAATCCTAATGCGTACGGTTTTTTTACCGGATCGGGATCGTTACTGCGGGCAAGGTTGGCATTCAAGGTTGGGATGGCTGATTCGCCGGTGGTGGCCACGGATAAGACGGCAGCTTGAGATTTTGCCTTGGCCAAGTCTAAGCTAGGGTGAAAAAATAAAGCGCAATAGATAAGGTCTTCTAGGCCCCAAGCCTGCACTGGCAATTGATCGGATTTATAGCCGTGTGCAATGAGAAATGCTTGAAATGCTGGGCCATTTGGGTCTTTTTCGGCTAACTTAGCTAAATTAGCTTGGGCGTCTATGGGTTTAGCTTGATATTGCTGAAAGCTGCAAGCACTCAACATCAATGGGATGAGCATTATGTGCAAGGTCTTGAGTTTGACTCGCAAGCTGAATAATGTGGCAGTTGGTTTTTGCAAAATAATAGTGTGGCTAAGTCGGCTTACTTTACTGGTTGATTTGCCAGCATTTGTTATTCAATGATTTCTGCATGAACAGCGCTTAAGGCATCTTGCAAGGTTTCTTCACTTAAGCCGTTGATGCTGGTGGCCAGTAGGTCAGCCGCCTCGACCGTGCTAATCGGCAAATCATGGCTATCCATTTCCGCAATCAATCCAGCTGCCGCCCCCGTTACTTTTAGTAAAGAAAGACGCTCACGCATGAGCAGTTCTAGCTCCGTGCGCAGCATATTAATTTCATTTTCATTGATATTGGTTTGCATGGCTGGACTCTTAAATTGGTTGTAGATGGCATAGCGCATCTTGTGACATTCTCGCACAATCATCCGATATTTTGCTAGTGAGGATTGAATAAGCCTTAGCCTCCTATTTGCCTGCTAGTTCAGTGCATAAATATATGCCAATTTTCTCTTTTTAGCTGTTGCTAGCAGCGTGACTTGCGCTATAATGCCGGCTTGTTTTTAAGCAGCGCTAAAATGCTGTTTACTTAAATGCGAGAGTGGCGGAATTGGTAGACGCACTGGATTTAGGTTCCAGCGCCGTAAGGCGTGAGAGTTCGAGTCTCTCCTTTCGCACCAAATACTTAGAGGCTTTCCTTGATCGGAAAGCCTTTTTTGTGCCTAGCGCATCCTCCCTCGCTGAAAAATTGTGCAGCGTCATTTGTTTACAAAAGCCTAATATGCTATAGTTTGGCGCTTAATTTAAGCGAAGCAGTGAGCCTTATAAACGCGTGTTTCTATGGTGTGCCTAAAGTCGGTGAAATTATTTAATAAAATACCGTCTAATGCCATCGAAATGAATTTTTTAGCAGCCCATAATTCGTTCCAATTTAGTGAATAACGACCTGATTTTACAAACGATTTTCCTATAAACGTTTGTTCATTTTCAAGCGTGGAATAATTTAGAAACTTGACCTTAGGAATAAACCGCATGGCATTGAATGTTGAAACTATTAGCAAACTTGAGCGCCGTATTACCATTACGGTTCCACTTCAACCACTGGAAGCGCAAATTCGTCAGCGCTTAAATCAGATGTCACGCACGGCAAAATTTGCCGGCTTCCGACCAGGTAAAGCCCCCATGGGTTTGGTAAATCAGCATTATGGCGATCAAGTGCGCGATGAGGTGTATTCCAGCGCCGTTGAAAAAAGCTTCGGCGATGCTGTAGAAGAAGCTAAATTGCGCGTTGCCGGCTACCCTAATATTGAGCACAAACCTTTTGAAGCCGCCTCTGTTAATTTGGAATACACGGCTACATTTGAAGTGTTTCCTGAAGTCACGATAGGTGACTTAGCAAAAATCAAAATCGAACGCCCAGCATTAGAAGTTGGCGATGCCGATGTGAAAAATACCTTGGATGTGCTGGTCAAGCAACGTGTGAGTTACGTGCCAGTAAAACGGGCGGCCAAAAAAGGCGATCGCATTAATGTGACCTTAACGGCATCGGTAGATGGCAAAGAAGTGGAGTCCACTGGTGATACCGGCATCGATTTGGTGTTGGGTGATGCAGGCCGGGTAGCCAGCTTTGATGAGCAGTTGACCGGCGGTAAAGCAGGCGCATCTAAAAAATTCGAAATAAGTTACCCAGCCGATCACAATCCGGCTCAGCTTGCAGGCAAGACCGTTGCTTATGCAGTGAATTACATCAGCGTCTCCGAACCAAGTTACCCTGAATTGGATGCGGATTTTGCTAAGAGTTTAGGCATAGAAGACGGTGACGTATCCAAGATGAAAGCGGAAATCACCGAAAGCTTAAAGCAAGAAGTGGAAAAACGTGTCAGCGCTAAGGTTAAAGAGCAAGTGTTTCAAGCCTTGGTTGATCAAGCTGATTTCGAGATACCACGCGTATTATTAGGTACGGAAATTAACCGCATGATGGAAACTACGGCGCAAAATCTTAAACAGCGTGGTGCTGACCTTAGCACCATCAAGATTGAGCCTTCTATGTTTGAAGAGCAAGCCAAACGCAGCACCAAATTACGCTTAATCCTTGGTGAATTAATCAATAAGAACGGTTTGCATGCTAATGCAGAGCAAGTGCGTGCCATGGTGGATGTGTTTTCACAAAGCTTTGAGCGTCCTGCTGATGTGGTCACTTGGTATTACGCTGATCCTAAACGTTTGGATGAGCCGGCAGCCTTAGCCACAGAAGAAAATGCAGTGGCTTGGGTTTTAGCTAAAGCCAAAGTCAGCGATAAGAAAGTTAAATTTGATGATTTAATGGGAAATGCTTAATGAATACTTTGCCAGGGTCGCCGTTGCAGCACGATTTAAGTCCTCAAGGTTTGGGCTATATACCCATGGTAGTGGAGCAAAGCGGCCGTGGTGAACGTTCCTACGATATCTATTCGCGCTTACTTAAAGAGCGGGTGGTGTTTTTGGTAGGCCCAGTCAATGATATGTCGGCTAACTTAGTGGTGGCGCAGTTACTATTCCTAGAAGCGGAAAATCCAGATAAAGATATTTCACTGTACATTAATTCCCCGGGTGGTTCAGTTACAGCGGGCATGTCCATTTACGACACCATGCAGTTTATTAAGGCGGACGTCAGCACGCTATGCATAGGCCAAGCAGCCAGCATGGGTGCATTTCTTTTAGCGGCGGGGGCTAAAGGTAAGCGTTTTAGCCTGCCTAATTCCCGCGTGATGATCCATCAGCCTTCTGGAGGCTTTCAGGGTCAATCTACTGACATTGCCATACACGCTAAAGAAATCATGTACTTACGTGAAAAATTAAACGCCATATTGGCTTACCACACTGGCAAAACAGCGGCGGAGATCGATTTGGATACCGAGCGCGACAACTTTATGAGTGCTGAGCAGTCACTGGCGTATGGCATGATAGATAAGGTGATTACCAGTCGATCTGAAGCAGCATAGTCATTTTGCTGGCATCCTACATACTGGCCTAACTGTTTTTTAGAGGGAATATACATGGCTACTAAAGCTGACGGCGATAAATTACTTTACTGTTCATTCTGCGGCAAAAGCCAACACGAAGTTAAAAAACTCATTGCCGGCCCATCTGTTTTTGTCTGCAATGAATGCGTGGATTTATGCAATGACATCATTCGCGAGGAAGTAAAGACCACGGATGGCCTTAAATCCACCGATCAAAGTCTGCCCACCCCACAAGAAATTTGTAAAATTTTAGACCAATACGTCATTGGTCAAACCCACGCGAAAAAGAATTTAGCCGTTGCGGTTTACAATCATTACAAACGCCTTGGCCATAATAATTTATCCGATGGCGGTCAAAAAGACGAAGTCGAAATTTCCAAAAGCAATATTTTACTTATAGGCCCGACCGGCTCAGGTAAAACCTTGTTGGCCCAAACGCTCGCGCGCCTGCTGGATGTCCCATTTGTGATGGCCGATGCCACCACCCTGACTGAAGCCGGTTACGTAGGTGAAGACGTGGAAAACATCATGCAAAAATTATTGCAAAAATGCGACTACGACGTGGAAAAAGCCAAACGCGGCATCGTCTATATCGATGAGGTGGACAAGATTTCCCGTAAGTCTGAAAACGCCTCCATTACCCGCGACGTTTCGGGTGAGGGCGTGCAACAAGCCTTGCTAAAATTAATTGAAGGCACCGTGGCTTCAATTCCTCCACAAGGCGGACGCAAACACCCGAATCAAGAATTCGTGCAATTGGATACCACTAATATCTTGTTTATTTGTGGAGGGGCCTTCGACGGCCTAGAAAAAGTCATCCGTTTGCGCTCTGAAAAGGGTGGCATAGGTTTTGGCGCTGAAGTAAAAAGCAAAGACGATGAGCGTCAGGTAGGCGCTGTATTAAGAGATGTTGAGCCAGAAGATCTAATTAAATTTGGCTTGATACCCGAGTTTATTGGTCGTTTGCCGGTGGTGGCCAC
>CAJBBQ010000178.1 GCA_903951385.1 uncultured Pseudomonadota bacterium | reverse complement strand
TTAAATAACTCGTTAATCGACTGCATCGGATAAATGGGCACCGCGAATATAGCCGCTGCAGATTATCCAACTAAGCCCACTTTGCGCAAACTTGGTTTTCAATTGGCTCAGGTGCGCTTCGGTCGATGCCGCATCGGCAAAAAGCGCTAAGCCGGTCGGACACCATGAACTCTGGCCATAACAAGCCTCGCCAGACGCAGACAAATGCTGCAACACCGCCGCCACCATGGCACTGGCATAGCGACCACCTTGCACGGGGGCAAAATAATCGCCCACGTGCGACTGCAGCACTTGTATCGCCTGGCCAAAAGCAGACAGATCCCGCTCCAGCAAAGCCGGCATCGCTTGCATTAAGACATGCCGACACAAATGCGCAGCCAAGTCTTCTGAAAATGGTGGCAACTGCTCAAAGGCAGCACGCTCATGCTCACCGTGTACGCCGGCCAAGCCGTTGTCTAGCACTAACAAAATGCGCCAATCTTCAGGGAAATCGTAGCGCGCCAATAAGGGTGGGATACCTTGACTCCCGGCCTCCATGCGACGGCCACCGTCTATCAACAGCCCGCCATGGTCAAATGCCGCAATACCTATGCCTGAGCGCTGCCCTCTGCCGCTTAACAACGCCAGCTCTTTAGTGCTTAAATTTAATTGAAATAAATGGCTAATGGCTGCCCCTATAGCCAATGCCAACTGCGTTCCCGAGCCCAATCCGGCATGCTCAGGCAAGCCTTGTATAAGATCAAGCTTAAGGGCGGAATTTAGCTTTAATTTAGCCATCAGCGATTGGGCCATGGCTAAAGCACGGCCGTTGTCCGCGGATTCGGCTTGCCAAGTTTCCGCTAAGCTTAAGGTCAGGGTTTGCACGGGTGCCGACAAGCTTAATCCTATGCCACCGTATAGGCGGCCCAAGCCCCCATGCAAATCAAAGAAACCCATGTGCAAACGCGCACGACTGGTCACTTTAACTTGCTTGGCCTGGCTTAATTGCATAGGTATTAATCGCTGTTTTTATCTGCTGTTTTGTCTAGAGTGTGCTGGCGGGCATGGGTGTCACGACCCATGGTCTAAGGCATTTTAGACTAGCGGATTAATTTTTGATAGGTTTATGCTTTTGTAGTCTTAATTTTCAACCCTAGTATGCTATTTCAGGTGACAGCACCTGACAATTTAGGCAAAATGTTAATTAATCATAATTTACCCGTAGTTAGAATACCTAAGGAACTCACATGTCTGCCCACGTTATTCCATTTGAAAAATTAAGAAACGTCGATGTACCTTCTGTAGGCGGCAAAAACGCCTCCTTAGGTGAGATGATTTCTCAGCTGTCGGCAAAGGACGTGCGTGTTCCAACCGGATTTGCCACCACAGCCGACGCCTTTCGCGAATTTTTAAAGGTGAATGGCTTAGACGTTAAAATCAATGCTGCCTTAGAAACGCTCAACGTAGATGACACCCAAGCCTTGGCGGTATGCGGCAAACAAGTCCGTGAATGGATTATGGCCGCACCGTTCCCAGCCGCTTTAGATAAAGCCATCGCTGAACACTACGAGAACCTGATAGCTAAATCCGGTAAAGGTGCGACCTTCGCCGTGCGCTCCTCCGCCACCGCAGAGGATTTACCCGATGCCTCGTTTGCCGGTCAACAAGAATCCTTCTTAAACATACACGGCCTAGACAACATCTTGCACGCTATCAAAGAAGTGTTTGCTTCTTTGTACAACGACAGAGCCATCTCCTACCGTGTGCACAAAGGCTTTGTGCACGCTGACGTCGCCCTATCGGCTGGCGTTCAACAAATGGTACGCAGCGACATCGGCTGTGCCGGCGTTATGTTTACCATAGACACCGAATCCGGTTTTAAAGACGTGGTCTTTATCACTTCGTCCTATGGCTTAGGCGAAACCGTGGTGCAAGGCGCCGTCAACCCGGACGAGTTTTACGTACACAAGCCTACCTTGGCGCAAGGCAAAGCATCCATCGTGCGCCGCACCATGGGTTCAAAATTAATCAAAATGGTGTTCTCGGACGCCACCCAAGCCGGTAAAAGCACCCACACCATAGAGGTGGATGCGGCTGACAGCGACCGTTACTCATTAAGCAATGACGATGTTTTAGAATTGGCACGTTACGCCATGACCATAGAGGCGCATTACGGCTGCCCAATGGACATAGAATGGGGTAAAAACGGCATAGACAACAAACTCTACATCTTGCAAGCACGCCCTGAAACGGTGAAATCGCAAGAATCCCTAAACAACGTCACGGAAACTTTCAAGCTTAATAAGCACCAGGCCACGCCATTGGTAGTGGGCCGCGCGGTAACGCAAAAAGTAGGCGTGGGTCCAGTACGCATTGTGCTCGATCCGGCTGACATGCACTTGGTCCAACCGGGTGACGTGCTGGTGGCCGACATGACAGACCCTAACTGGGAACCGGTGATGAAACGTGCCAGCGCACTGGTCACCAACCGTGGCGGTCGTACCTGCCATGCGGCGATTATCGCGCGTGAATTGGGCATTCCTGCCATTGTGGGTTCAGTCAATGCGACCGACATCTTGCGTGAAGGCGAAGTGGTCACCGTATCATGCGCCGAAGGCGAATCCGGCTTTGTTTACCATGGTGCATTGGATTATGAAGTCAACACACAAGCGGCGGCGGCCCTGACCAAAGCCCCATGCAAAATCATGATGAACGTGGGTAACCCAGACATGGCTTTTGGTTTTGCTAAAACGCCGAATGACGGTGTCGGCCTGGCCCGCTTAGAATTCGTGATTAACAACATGGTGGGCATACACCCTAAAGCCATATTGAATGTGGATGCCATGCCTACAGCCGTCAAGGCCACCATTAAAAACCGCACACGCGGCTACGCCAATCCTAAGCAGTTTTACATAGATAAAGTAGCGGAAGGTGTCGCCACCATTGCCGCTGCGTTTTACCCAAAACCGGTCATTGTGCGTACCTCGGATTTTAAATCCAATGAATACAAAAAATTAGTAGGCGGCGACATCTACGAACCGGACGAAGAAAACCCAATGATAGGTTTCCGTGGTGCGGCCCGTTACATGGCCGAAGACTTTAAAGAATGCTTTGCCATGGAATGCACGGCCATGAAAAAAGTCCGCGATGAAATGGGTTTAACCAACGTGGAACTGATGATTCCATTCGTCCGCACCCTAGACGAGGCCAAAGCCGTTATCGACATCATGGCGGCCAATGGCCTTAAACGCGGCGAAAATGGCTTACGCATCATCATGATGTGCGAGATTCCATCCAACGCCTTGTTGGCTGAGCAATTTTTAGCGCATTTTGATGGCTTCTCTATCGGCTCTAACGATTTAACCCAGTTAACACTGGGCATGGACCGCGATTCTGGCATCTTAGCCGACGGTTTTGACGAGCGTAATGACGCCGTAAAAGCCTTAATCAAAACGGCCATTCAAACCTGCAACCGCTTGGGTAAATACGTGGGCATATGCGGCCAAGGCCCATCTGACCACCCGGACTTTGCTGAATGGTTATTGGCCGAAGGCATCCAATCCATGTCGCTCAACCCCGATACCGTGGTTAGCACTTGGCAACGCCTTACCAAAAAATAAGCGTGCACAGCAAGCTTATTAGGCAGCCATGATAAACCGGACCGTTTTTTTCATCTCAGACGGTACCGGCATCACCGCCGGCGCCTTGGGTAAATTACTGGAGCATTTCCCTAGCACCAGCTTCACCCAAGTGCGCATGCCGTTTACCGACACCCTAGATAAAATCAAGCTGGCGCAAGAGGCCATTCTGCAAGCAGCCGAAGTCAATGGCGGCCGCCCTGTGGTCATCATGTCGATTGGTAGCATAGAGCTGCGCAATGCTTTGAAGGAATCCAACGCCTACTTTATCGATTTGTTCAGCACCTTTATCGATCCACTTGGGGTGGAATTAGCCCAACAACCGCTAACCGGTGCCGGCATTGCCCATAGTGTCATGGGCAGCAAATACAACGACCGCATGGAAGCGGTTAACTTCACCCTAAACCACGATGATGGCATGACCAATTCTGGCTTAGAGGAAGCGCAAGTGATCTTGGTCGGCGTATCCCGTTGCGGCAAAACCCCCACCAGCGTTTACTTGGCCATGCAGTTTGGCATCAAAGCTGCCAACTACCCCTTGATTCCCGAAGACTTTGAACGCGGCACCCTACCGGCAATTTTGCACAAGCATTTAGATAAAATTTTTGGCCTCACCATCAAACCAGAACGCTTGCATGCCGTGCGCAGCGAACGCCGATTTGGTAGCTTCTACGCTTCGCTTGAGAATTGCCGTAAAGAAATTGCCACCGCAGAAAACCTCATGCGTAATGCCGGGATTACTTGGGCAGACTCCACCAGCCGCTCAGTAGAAGAGCTGTCTGCCATCATCATGGAAAAGACCCACAACCTGACGCAAGGCTAAGGGCTAAATACGAAAAAGGCGCTTATTAGCGCCTTTTTTATTGCTGCTCACTTACTTCAAGTTAGCTTTGATTTTGTTTAAGATTTCAGCCGAATCCGGTTGCGTCATGCTGCCGTAGGCATACACCTGCTTGCCACCTGGCAAAATCAAGTATTTGTAGAAATTCCATTGCGGCGCATCACCGGTTTTAGCCAACAACTGCTTGTATAAAGGATTGGCATTGCTACCCGTCACCGAACTCTTGGCCATCATGGGAAATTTAACGGCGTAGGTTAGTTTGCAAAAATCGCCTATTTGCTTGTCATTACCCGGCTCTTGCCTAAAGTCGTTGGATGGAAAACCCAAAACCAACAAGCCCTTGTCCTTGTATTTGCTGTACAAGCCTTCCAAGGCATCAAACTGAGGGGTAAAGCCGCATTTGCTAGCCGTATTCACCACCAAAATAACCTTATCTTGGTGATCGCACAGCTTGATTTTTTCACCTTGCAAGGTGGTCAACTCATGGTTGTAGAGCTCATTACAAGCGGCATTGGCCATGCTGGTGGCTCCTAGTAATAATACGAATAAAAGCAGTTTTTTCATTATGTCACCCTTATAAAATTTAGGCTTGATCAAGTAATGCACTAAGGTGTTAAAATTAAATTCAATGTAACAGACTAGGCACCATGCATATGGTTCACTCAGCCAGTTTCTTCCGCTTATCAGTTGCACACGCTAAGGCATTAACAACAAAGGTTTACTACAAGCTTAATCATGTCCCTAACAATTAAAAACACCATCAAGATTGGCTTTGGGCTAATCGTCTTACCCGCCTTGCTATTTAGTTTATACACCTGGGCTAGCCTAAACTGGGTCTACTCCTCAGGCGAGCGAGCCGGCTACGTGCAAAAATTTTCGCTGAAAGGTTACCTATGCAAAACCTGGGAAGGCGAGATTGTATTGGTGTCCATGCCAGGCACCCAAGCAGAAAAGTTTTTCTTCACGGTTCATGATGAGGCGGTGGCCAAAAAAGTAAACGACTCAATGGGCCTAAGGGTGAAAATTCACTACCAAGAACACAAAGGCATACCCTCTTCTTGTTTTGGCGAAACGGCTTATTTTGTCGACGAACTGGTCGTATTGGAAAAGTAAGCCATACCCGTATCCATGGCTGACGAAAAAAATTACATCACCCCACAAGGGCATGCCGCGCTTGAAGCCGAATTTCAGGCCCTGCTCAAGGTAGAACGACCGGCCTTGGTTAAGGTGGTGTCATGGGCAGCCAGCAATGGCGACCGCAGCGAAAACGGCGATTACATTTATGGCAAACGCCGCTTACGGCAAATCGACAGTCGCTTACGCTTTTTAATGCAACGCATGGACGCTGCCGTCATTGTCGATCCGGCCACCCAGCAAGGCTTAGAAAAAGTATTTTTTGGTGCTTGGGTCAGCTTGTTCGCACTCAAAAACGACAGCGAACATCGCTACCGCATCGTCGGCAAGGATGAATTGGAGCCCTCTAAAGGCTACATTAGCTGGGTATCACCACTGGCCAAGGCCTTGCTAGGCAAACAAGTAGGCGATGTCATCAAGGTCAGCACGCCAGCTGGAGACGAACAATACGAAATCGTTGAAGTGAGCTACCAAGCCGCAGCACAAGATGGCAGCAAGCCCACTTAAATCGTGAACAAAACCGCCTTACAGACTTGGGATGTATTTTGCAAAATTGTCGACAACCATGGCGACATTGGGGTGTGTTGGCGCTTATGCCAGCAATTAGCAAATGAACACGCATCAAGGGTGCGCCTATTCATAGACGACATGCCGGCTGCCGCGCACATAGTGCCGCAATTAAACCCCAAGCTAGCGCAACAAGACATTGCCGGCGTGACGGTCTGCACTTGGCCAAACGAGGCCATCATGCCAGCCGCTACCGTGCTAGAGACTTTTTCATGTGGCTTACCCCTGGCTTATCTGGAAAAAATGCTGACGCAGCAATCGCATTGGATTAACCTAGAATACTTGTCCGCCGAGGACTGGGTGGCCGATTTCCATGGCAAACCCTCCCCGCAAGCGCAATTGCCCATCACCAAGCATTTTTTCTTTCCTGGCTTTGAAATACACACCGGCGGCTTACTGCGCGAGCGCGACCTTATCGCTAAGCGCATCGCTTACAGCAAGGACGCCCAGGCACAAAGCCAATTTTGGCAAACGCTAGGCTGTGAGCAGGCCATGGCAGCCATAGAAAACAGCCTTAAGATTTCATTATTTTGCTACCCGCAAGCCAACGTCCCATCCTTGCTAGCCGGCTTGCATAGCTTGGATCAAGCCGTCACGCTATTCTTTCCAGCCAGCCTGTTACACAACACAACCGAGCTCTTCCCGGATTTTGCACAGGG
>CAJBBQ010000177.1 GCA_903951385.1 uncultured Pseudomonadota bacterium | reverse complement strand
GGATGCGCCAGCGTGCCCCACAGAGGAGTACAGCATGGCGATAAGAAAAACAGCCGAGATAAGCAAGAATAAGAGTTCAGTAGTCAATGCTGGATTTTTCAAGAAAAATTAGACAGGCGCGGCTTAATAGCCATAAAAAATTAATTTATTAAATTTACTAGTGCCCCAAATTAAATCAAACGTAAGCGCTAATACAATTAGCCATTATAGATATTAATCGCTGTTTCTCAGCATAGAAATTTAAATGGATAGGCAAATGGATACAAAAGCTTGTGCATCCAAGGAGCACCGTCCAACTAAACCGCCATTGATGTCTGGCATAGCGAACAAGTCGCGTGCATTATTAGGGTGCAAGCTGCCGCCATATAGAATGCGCGCATTTTTTGCAATATGTTCATCGCAACGTGCAATGCGCTTGCGGATAAACTGATGCACTTCTTGAGCTTGACTGGGTGTGGCTGGCATGTCCGTACCCACCGCCCATAAAGGCTCATAGACGAGTATGGCATGGCTTAATGCATGCACCCCAAAACGCCGCATAATGGAATCCAATTGCCGGCCAACAATGTATTCTGTCCAATCCGACTCACGTTCGTCTTTTGATTCGCCCATACAAAAAATCGGGGTTAATCCGGCTTTGAGTGCTGCGTTGAATCTTGCTGCGGCGGTGTCATCGGTTTCATGCGAAAGAATGCGTCGTTCAGAATGCCCAACGATCACGTAAGTACAGCCATTATCCACCAACATACTGGGCGACACCGACCCAGTTAGGGCGACATCTTCATTAGCCGACAAGTTTTGCGCACCCCACGCTACATTGGTCTGTTGCAGTATGGATTGTGCTTGATGCAAATAGGGATAAGGTAGGCATAAAACGTAGTCTGCCTGATGTAAATCACGCACACCGGCCACTATGCCTTGCAACAACAATTGATTGCTAACAAAGTTGCCGTTCATCTTCCAGTTACCGACAATTAATTTACGCTGCATAGCTCACCTAACAATCGCCGCCATCTCACCTGCTGCATAACGGCTTGCCATTTTCTCTAATGAAATAACTTTAATTTTTGCTGCCTGACCCGCACTGCCAAAAGCTTCAAAGCGATTTTTACATACACTTCTTGCGGCAATCATGGCGGATTTCAGCAATACTCTTGGGTCAAATTCTTCAGGGTGTTCCGCCATGGTTTTTCGCAGGGTGGCCGTCATAGCCAAGCGAATATCGGTATCAATATTGATTTTTCGCACCCCATTTTTGATGCCATCTACGATTTCTGCAACAGGTACACCGTAGGTTTCTTTAATTTGCCCGCCGTAGTCCCGTATCATTTGCAACCATTCTTGCTCCACACTTGATGAACCATGCATCACCAAATGGGTATTGGGTATGCGCGCATGTATGGCTTTAATGCGACTGATAGCCAAAATGTCACCGGTAGGTGGACGACTAAATTTGTATGCCCCATGACTCGTGCCAATGGCAATGGCTAAAGCATCCACTTGGGTGGCTTTCACAAATTCTGCAGCTTCATTCGGGTCCGTTAATAATTGGGATTCATTCAAAATGCCAACCGCTCCAGCACCATCTTCCTCTCCCGCTTGACCTGTTTCTAGCGACCCTAAGCAACCTAGTTCACCTTCCACCGAAACACCTATGGCATGCGCAGATTCCACCACGCGGCGCGTGACCTCAACATTATAAGAAAAGTTTGCAGGGGTTTTAGCATCACTTTCAAGCGACCCATCCATCATCACGCTAGAAAAGCCGCTGCGCATCGCCACTTGGCAAACAGAAGGTGAAGCACCGTGATCCTGGTGCATACACAAGGGTATATGAGGGTATTGCTCTATGGCGGCCTCCACTAATTTACGTAAAAAAGGTTCACCCGCGTAGCCTCTTGCCCCAGCCGACGCCTGCAGAATCACCGGACTATCCACTTCATCAGCGGCTTGCATGATGGCGTGAATTTGCTCCATATTATTCACATTAAATGCAGGCAGCGCATATTGATACTCAGCGGCGTGGTCTAGCAATTGCCTTAAGGAAATTAAAGCCATAATTTGATACCCTTAATCTCGCGTATTCATTAAACGCATGATCATGGGTGTAAAAATAAGCTGCATGGCTAAACCCATTTTTCCACCTGGCACTACAATAGTATTGGGCCTGGTCATCATCGAATCATGCAGCATGCTGAGTAAATATGGAAAATCGATGCCCTCGGGATTTGCAAATCGAATTACCACCATACTTTCATCAGGCGTGGGGATATCATTAGCAATAAATGGGTTGGAGGTATCCACTGTAGGCACACGCTGAAAATTAACATGCGTACGCGAAAACTGCGGGCAAATATAATTCACGTAATCCGGCATTCTGCGAAGAATGATATCAGTAACGGCTTCTTTAGAATAACCACGAATCTTATTATCTCGATGCAATTTTTGTATCCATTCGAGGTTAATAATGGGCACCACACCTACCAATAAATCCACGTGTTTCGCGACATTTGCCTCCTCGCCGACATAACCACCGTGCAAACCTTCGTAAAACAACACGTCCTTCCCAAGCGTACTGTCTTGCCAAGGCGTCATGGTGCCAGCGGTTTGATGATAGGGCACCCCCTCAAGGTCGGTATGGATGTATTTTCGCACTTTGCAGCGCCCGGCTTCACCAAACTGGCGAAAGGTGTCGGCCAATTCGGCCAATAAGTTAGCTTGAGGATTAAAGTGGCTAAAATTTGAACCAGGTATTTTTTTGTGCTGGCTAAGCAATGCATCCATTTCCTTACGCTCATACCGGTGCATGGAATCACCCTCTATCATCAGCGCGTTAATATTTTCACGTCTAAACACATGTTGAAAACTTTGCATAACCGAAGTCGTGCCTGCGCCTGAAGAGCCAGTGATGGCGATAATTGGGTAAGTTCTGGACATGAGGTATTCCTTCTTTCGGTTTTCTAACTTTTAATTTTCATTTGATTGAGACCTTTGCACGAAGCAAGTTTAGCCATGAAACATTACCAATCCGTCATCCTCGCGAAAGCGGGGATCCATCTAAGGGACTGATTAAAAATGGATTCCCGTTTACACGGGAATGACGAAAACCAATGAATATCATAGAAAATCGCTATTTTACGGTTCATGCAAAGGCCTCTGATTACTGTTTCTTATGAAATAAGGAGCGGTCACTGAATAATGGCGAATGGGCGTTTTTCACCAAGCCCTTATCAACGTCTTGATAGCACCGTTCTATTAACTCCACTTCATGGCGTGAACCTAGCATAACAGGCACGCGTTGATGGATATGATCAGGCTGAACATCCAAGACGCGCTGCCGCCCTGTGGAACTTTTACCGCTCGCCTGCTCCACCAACATACTCATGGGGTTCACCTCATACATCAAACGTAATCGACCCGCTCTGGCAGGTTTTTTGCTGTCTTGCGGGTAAACATACACTCCGCCGCGGATTAAAATACGATGCACATCGGCCACCATGCTGGCCACCCAACGCATATTAAAATCCTTAGCGCGTGTCCCGCTTGCGCCGGCCAAGCAGCCTTCAACATAGCGCGATGTGGCTGCATCCCAAAATCGCTCATTACTGGCGTTGATGGCGAACTCTGCCGTGTCTTCTGGCACCTGCATACGCGGATGGGTGAGGTAAAATTCAGCCCTATCAGGGTCTAAGGTAAAGCCGTACGTGCCATTTCCTAGCGTGATGACTAGCATGGTGCAATACCCGTACAAAGCATAACCCGCAGCCACTTGTTGATTGCCTGCTTGCAGGTAATCGGTATCCGTTAATGGCGTTGTTGGTGCTTTCAACACAGAAAAGATAGAGCCCACCGACACATTTACGGCGACATTAGAGGAACCATCCAGAGGG
The DNA here is from genome assembly GCA_903951385.1 of uncultured Pseudomonadota bacterium. GTDB lineage: Bacteria > Pseudomonadota > Gammaproteobacteria > Burkholderiales > Methylophilaceae > Methylotenera > Methylotenera hypolimnetica. The sequence goes on along the minus strand of CAJBBQ010000177.1, from coordinate 7,512 downwards.
TCAAACACCACCAAAAATGGGCCGCCTTCGGTGATGTCTACTGGCGCATCCATTTCTTCTGAAGCCAAACCAGCGACCACCCCTGATTGCTTTAAATCCGCCATAAAAATAGCGTTGCTCAGTACATCCAAGGTTATTTGGGTTTCTCCTTGTATATTTTGGCTTGCTAATTTTCCAGCAAAGTCCATTAATGAGCCTTTTCTGATCAATGCAGCAATGGTTTTTGCCGAGTGCGCTATGCTTAGCAATAGGGTGCTTAATGCTTCGGCTGTTGGCACTTCTTGTAGTGCAGAGGCTAAAAAATCCGTTAAATTCGTTTGTGCCGTTTGCATGGTTTACCTTTACCCATTAAATACCCTTGAAGCGCGAATATCTGCCTCAGTTATCGTTGACAAATCGGCAACAGTCGCATTGGCTTTTGCATGAGACAGCATTTCAAATACGCGATTGGCGTGCCTTAGTCTTGCTCGGTCTAGTGCATTTCTAATCGAGCGGGCATTGGCAAAGTGCGGCTGAGCTTGCCTGTGTGTAATGTACGCCTGCATGGCAATGGTGGCATTCTCATCAAGCCGATAGTGCATATCAGCCACCATTTTTTGCGCGATTGCCAACAACTCCATTTGCCCATAATCAGGAAAATCAATATGGTGCGCAATGCGTGACGACAGACCAGGATTGGACTGAAAAAAGGTATCCATACGGTCTTTATAACCAGCCAATATCACCACCAAGTCATCGCGGTTGTTTTCCATCACTTGCAACAAAATTTCAATGGCTTCTTGCCCATAATCGCGTTCGTTTTCAGGACGGTACAAATAATACGCTTCATCAATAAACAACACCCCACCCATGGCTTTTTTAACTAGCTCTTTTGTTTTAGGTGCGGTATGGCCGATATACTGGCCAACTAAATCATCACGCGTGACACTTAGCACATGACCTTTACGCACGTAACCTAAGTGATGTAGCATTTCAGCCATACGCAAGGCCACCGTGGTTTTACCTGTGCCAGGATTGCCGGTAAAGCACATGTGCAAATTGGGTTGCGCACTCTCTATGCCCAATTGCAAGCGGGCACGTGACACCACCAAGAATGCCGCAATCTCTTTAATTCTCTGTTTAACCGGCGCAAGCCCAATTAAATCGGCGTCTAAATTTCTTAACACCTCAGCCACATTCGCGTTCTGCATAATTTCCTGCAAATCGACTCCTGCCTGAATTTGGTTAGCCACGTGTGCAACACCCATCAGGAGTATCGGTGCTGTAGGCACTGGTGGTATAACGCAGCATACGCCCTTCGCTTTCTTGTCGTACCAACTTGAAACCTGGCTCCATTTCTGGGCGATTAACGATATAACTCATCACCATGGATTCCACGCCACGTGTGTTATCAAATGCGTTGACTTTAATATACGTGTTAGGGCAAGCAATACGGCAAGCGGTTAAATCAAAAATCACCGCCGCACCGTCTTTAATTTCGAACATCGGGTGCCCCCACATATTCCAATAAACATTGCGAGGATGGGGGTCATCTGTCCACTCAATAGAAATCGCCCAACCTTTTTTGATGGCATAATCAACCTGCGCCCTAATTTGCGTATCTGTCAATGCCGGTAAAAATGAAAATTGCCCTTGGGTAATGTGCACAATGATTTCCTTTTCTTGATTTAACTTAGCTTGAAGTCGTCGGTGTAGCAACAAAATCAGGCGTATCGGTAGACGTGTAGTTGAAAGCGACATCCTTCCAAGTTTCCAGCGCTGTTTCAAGCGGCTTACACCATTTTGCTGCCGCTTTAAGAATGGCTGGACCTTCGTTAATGATGTCACGTCCTTCATTGCGCGCCATCACCATGCACTCTATACCAACACGGTTTGCTATCGCCCCCGCTTGAATACCTGACGGGTGCCCGATGGTGCCACCGCCAAACTGCAACACCACATCATCACCAAATAAGTGTATCAACTGGTGCATTTGCCCGACGTGAATGCCGCCTGAAGCCACAGGCATGACTTTGCGCAAATCCACCCAGTCTTGATCAAAGAAAATACCACGGGACAAATCCTGACGGGTGATCGCATCACGGCAAACATTGTAATAACCCTGCACCGTCATTGGATCACCTTCAAGCTTACCTACCGCCGTACCTGTGTGTAGATGATCCACCCCTGCCAAACGTAACCACTTTGCAATCACGCGGAAAGAAACACCGTGGTTTTTTTGGCGTGTATACGTTCCATGCCCCGCACGGTGCATGTGCAAAATCATATCGTGCTTGCGACACCAATTACTCATAGACTGTATGGCAGACCAACCGACCACCAAATCGATCATGACTATATTTGATCCTAATGCTTTAGCAAATTCCGCACGCTCGTACATATCCTCCATGGTGGCGGCGGTGACATTTAAGTAATGACCTTTAATTTCACCTGTATTCGTTTGCGCTTTATTCACCGCTTCCATACAAAATAAAAAACGGTCACGCCAATGCATAAAAGGTTGGCTGTTAATATTTTCATCGTCTTTGGTAAAGTCCAAGCCGCCCGTTAGGCCTTCATATACCACGCGACCATAATTTTTACCTGACAGACCAAGCTTAGGCTTCATGGTGGCACCCAATAAGGGGCGCCCATATTTATCTAAACGTTCACGCTCAACAATGATGCCTGTAGGCGGTCCTTTAAATGTTTTAACATAAGCCGCAGGTACGCGAAGGTCTTCTAGACGTGCGGCTTTTAAAGGCTTAAAGCTAAACACATTACCGATCAACGAGGCCGTGACATTGGCAATGGAACCCTCTTCAAATAAAATAATATCGTATGCAATGTAAGCAAAATATTGCGCTTCTTTATCCGTGCCAAGACCCGTACCGGGCACAGCATCCACGCGATACGCTTTCGCTTGGTAATCTTCATTAGCAGTCAGCAAATCGGTCCATACCACCGTCCAAGTAGCAGTGGATGATTCGCCTGCAACAGCGGCCGCCGCTTCTTCAATATCAACCCCTTCTTGCGGGGTAATGCGAAATACGCAAATAAAATCGGTGTCTTTAGGCGTGTAATCTGGACGCCAATAACCCATTTGCCTGTACTTAAGCACACCGCCTTTGTATCGCTCCTTAATATCGGTAATCCGATCATCCGATTGCGCATTCATGTTAATTCCTCATCTACAATGAAATATAGGGCTAAAAGTCTGTTGATGTACTGTATTAAATAATTCAGTTAAGATATAGTTAAAAATTATTAGCTAATGAATAAGTTTTACTTATGCGAAATTTAACGATACGTCAAATTAGAATATTTTTAAGTGTGTATAAACACATGAGTTTTAGGGGGGCGGCAGCAGAACTGTGCATTTCAGGTCCTGCCGTTTCTTTGCAAATCAAAGAAATGGAAGCCGATATGGGCGTCATTTTATTTATACGAGAAAATCGCAAAATTGAACTCACCACAGCAGGAGAGTACTTTCTGCTTTATGCGCGGCGCATTTCTGCTACGCTTAACGACGCCAAAACCATGATGGAGCGTCTGAAAGGCTCGCCGATTAAAACTTTGAAAATAGGCTTAGTGAGTACAGCAAAATACTTTTTGCCGTTTGTATTGGCTGAATTTAGAAAAGATTTTCCTAATTTAAAAATTAAAATTGAAGCAAGAAACAGGCAGCAACTGGTTGAACTATTGCGCGATGATGAGATAGATATTGCCATCATGGGCCAACCACCCAAAGAATTGGATACTCGCGTAGAGGCGTTTGCAACGCACCCTCATGTATTCATTGCCAGTCCGCAACACTCCCTCGCTGGCAAGCTGAATATATTGCCTGAAGTGCTTAATGCACATGAAATTATCACCCGCGAGCAAGGCTCAGGCACACGATTTATTATGGAACGTTTTTTTGCCGAGCAAAATATTTCGCCCATTATTAGCATGGAAATGTCGAGCAATGAAACCATTAAGCAATCGGTCATTGCTAATTTAGGCATTACCTTTGCATCACTTCACACCATAGGCAATGAGCTGAATAACAAACAAATCGTGATATTAGATATTCATGGCACACCGATTCTGCGTACTTGGCATGTAGTGGCCCTTGCTAACCACAATGCGACGCAGGCAGCTGAAGCATTTAGGTATTTTATGCTAGAAAAAGGCGGGGAGATATTGAATGCCATGTTCCCAAAAACCAGCAAGGGCTTATGATCATTTACCCTTATGAATAAAAAAGGCCGACGTCCTTATGGAATCCGCCTTTTTAACCTTTTGGTGCCCCCGACACGAATCGAACGTGTGACCCTCCCCTTAGGAGGGGGATGCTCTATCCACTGAGCTACGGGGGCTTGCCTTAAGCTATGCGCATTGTAGAGAAGTCAAAATCCCTGCACAAGGTAAATCATGCTATTACTGGGCGCACGGCTTTATTTGATGCACACAGCGCGCACTTGATGCATGTCGGTTAAGCCTAGCAAGACCTTCTCTATGCCGTCTTGCTTTAAGGTGCGCATGCCTTCATCTAGCGCGGTTGCAACGATGTCGGCCACCCTAGCGCGTTCTTGTATATTCTTTTTGACCGCATCGCTGCCCAACATCAATTCGTGCAAGCCCAACCTGCCCTTGTAGCCTGTGCCATTGCACTTATCGCAGCCGCATGGCCGGTATAAGGTGAATTGCCCCTGACCGTTTGCGTAGGCTTGTTGCCAACCGTCTAATACAGCTTGCTCACTGGCCTGCGGATCGGGTTGCCATGCCGCCGTATTTTTTAACTCTTCACTGTACTCTTGCACCAATAGCTGCATTTCATCCAACGAGGCCTGATAAGGCTGCTTGCACTCACACAAACGCTTGGCTAGACGCTGGGCCAATATGCCTAATAGCGCATCGGCAAAGTTGAATGGATCCATGCCCATGTCGAGCAAGCGCACGACCGATTCAGGCGCGCTATTGGTATGCAAGGTGGCAAACACCAAATGGCCAGTTAGGGAGGCCTCAATGCCGGTGGCGACAGTTTCTTTATCACGCATTTCGCCCACCATGATGACATCCGGATCCGCGCGTAAAAAAGCCCGCATGATGGTGGCAAAATCCAGCCCGGCTTTTTTATTAATCTGCACTTGGCGCAAGCCTTTTTGCGTGATCTCTACCGGGTCTTCGGCAGTCCAAATTTTGGTTTCCGGTGTATTGATGTAGCCTAATGCAGAATGCAAGGTGGTGGTTTTACCTGAGCCGGTTGGGCCGCAAACAAAAAACAAGCCGTAAGGTTTGCTTATCAAGCTTTTGAGCTGTTGATTATTCCAATCGGACAAACCTAACTCGTCCAGCGGGATGGGTTTACCCGCCGACAAAATACGCATGACGATGTCTTCCATGCCGCCTGCAGAGGGGATGGTCGCGACCCGCAGCTCAATGTCCAGTGGCCCGTATTTTTTAAATTTTATCTTGCCATCTTGTGGCCTGCGTTTTTCCGATATATCCAAGTCGCACATGATTTTTATGCGTGCACAGAGGGCGTTACGGTAGCTGGCTGGCACCTCTATGTAATTGACCAACGTGCCGTCTTTACGAAAACGAATTTGCGTTTTGCCTTTTTCCGGATAGGGCTCTATATGAATATCGGATGCCCCTTGGTTGTATGCATCGACCACGATCTTATTGACCAACTTAACCAATTCATTGTCCGCCGCCATGTTCACTTCATCGGCACTCAGGCTGCTTAGCTCTTCCTCATCAGCCATTTCTGACAACAGATCGCCGACAAAGCCGCTAGTGCCGTTGCTGCCATAAAATTGCTCTACCGTTTGCGTAAAGTCTTGCTGCAAGCAAACGTAGTAACGAATGTTGGGGTAACGTGGGAAAACGTGGCTGACAATGCCGCTGCTTTTAATTCGCTCTGGGTCCGGCGTCAGAATCAGCAGGCTGTCTTGATCGCCTAGTGATATTGGCAACCAAGCGTTAGCTTCAACGTATTCCTGCTTAAGCTGCTTGAGCAAATCAACCGGCTTAAGTCGATCGGCTTGGTATGGCTCATACGGCACATTAAAAAATTCGGATAAAGCCCCGCCTATGTGGCGGGCCTGCACTTGGTAATCATTGATTAATACCGACTCCAAATCGCTGCCTTTGCTACGCGCCAAACGTTGCGCGCTGGCTAATTCCTCTTGGCCAAGGTGGCCGGCGGCCAGCAAACCATCAAACTTACTTTTGATTAAGGGCATGGCCTGGCGTTGATCAAAAGCGATGGCTAGGGTCTTAGCTAACTCAGGCGCACCCTCTTCCAATAAACGGGAGAATGGCAAGCCGGATAAACTGTTAATTAATTGCACCACGCCTATCAAGCGCCCGTCGTCCGCGGACAATATTGGAAAAACCAACATTTGCTTAGCGTGAAAACCGGTTTTTAAATCCACTTCTTTTAGAAATTGGATGGACGGACTGATGGCCAATAGCTCGGCGTCATCGTATACATCAGCGATATTTAGCAAACATTTATTGAGCGCCACGTAACCGGCTATACTGGTTTGCGTGATGGCCAACTTGAGCTCTTTGAATTGATTAAGACCGGTTTTTATTTTAGAGACGATGGCCTTACCGTCATCGCATTGCAGGTATAGCGTGATGCGCTCGGCCGCAAACAAATCGCATATCTCGCTGCTGACTTCGGTTAAAATCTCATCTATGCACTTGGCTGCGTGAATTTTATTGGTGGTATTTTGCAGCTTTTTGCTAAACGCCAGCCGATTGCCCATGTCGGCCATGCCGACTGCTTGCTGGTCTAATGAAGTCATGCTCATGCGCATTTATCCTTAATGTTTTTTATTGGCTGTTTTGCAGCCAAACCTTACACTGGCCATAATGAATCCCTGCCCTAGTAATCAAATTAACAACCCGCTGCATGGCATCACCCTAGCCACCATGCTAAGCCAGCTGATTGATCATTATGGCTACCCGGGTTTGGCCACCCGCATACCGGTGCGCTGTTTTAGTCACGAGCCCAGCCTGGCTTCCAGTCTAAAATTCCTGCGTAAAACCCCATGGGCCAGGGCTAAAGTCGAATCGCTCTATCTCGCCACCCTAACTACACAAGACCACTCTTAAACCTGGCTGTAAGCCTTGGCCAGCATGGCAGCGCCTAGCATGCCGGCTTGATCGCCCAATTCAGACAAGTGTAGGCTAATTTTGCCACGTAGCACCGGTATCAAATCTTCATCCAATTGCTCAGTGAACGCGTCTGACATTAATGGCCAGGCTGCTCGCATGCCCCCGCCTATCACCACTTGGCTGATGTCTACCACTTTCAGGACTTGCGCTAATGCTTGGGCCAAGCCACTACCCGCTATGGCATAAGCATGCCTAGCGGCTTGATTACCTGCCTGTGCCAATTCCGCAATGGTCTGCGCACTCTCATGCCGGCCGCTGGACTCAAAAAAAGTTAGGCTAACACCGCTCGCCGAGGCGTATTGCTCCATGCAGCCACGGTTACCGCAACCGCACAAACGCCCTTGCGGCTTAATAATG
>CAJBBQ010000176.1 GCA_903951385.1 uncultured Pseudomonadota bacterium | reverse complement strand
GCATTGCTGTTGATCTTAACCTTGCGACCGGCTTGCTCGCTTAACACCTGCTCCAACAAACTGCCGTCCACCTTGATGCCCAGCACGATTAAAGGCGGGGTATTTTGTGCCACGTAATGCTGAGCCAAAAACGCCAGCACGGTGGTTTCTAAACTCTCGCCATCGGTATTTTTTGGCATGTAACTGCGGTCACCCAAATGCCGACCGCCACGCACCATGACCAAATTGATGCAATGCTGGCCTTGCAGTTCGGCGCAGGCAATGACATCGGCATCGGCCACGTTAAAGTCGCTGACAAACTGCTTGGCTTGCACCTGACGCAAGGCTTGCATGCGGTCGCGAATCAGCGCGGCTTGTTCGTAGTCTAAATTGCTGGCGGCTACATTCATTTTCTCGGCCAGCGTATCGATCACTTCATTGGTTTTACCTTGCAAAAACAGCGCGGCCTGTTCCACGTCATTGCGGTAGTCGGCATCGCTAATCAAGCCCACGCAAGGTGCCGTGCAGCGCTCAATTTGATGTTGCAAACAAGGTCGACTGCGATTGCTGAACACGCTGTTTTCACAGGTGCGCAATTTAAAGACTTTTTGCAGCAACTGTATGCTCTCGCGCACGGCCACCGCGTTGGGGAAAGGCCCAAAATATTGCGCACCCTTGCGTTGCGTGCCGCGATGAAAAGCCAAACGCGGTTGCGGGTCGGCGCTTAGCGTGATGTAGGGGTAGGTTTTGTCGTCCCTAAACAACACGTTGTAGCGCGGCATCAAGCTTTTGATTAAATTGTTTTCCAGCAACAAGGCTTCCGCTTCATTGTGGGTCACGGTGGTGACAATATTGGCGATATGGCTCACCATCAAGCGCGTGCGTGGGCTGAGCAGGTTTTTATTAAAGTAAGACGACACGCGTTTTTTTAGGTCTTTGGCTTTGCCTACGTAAATCACCTCGTCGCTGGCGTTGAGCATGCGGTAGACGCCAGGCAGATTCGGTAAAGTTTTTAAAATAGGTTTAGCGTCAAACATAAGGGATGGCCGATCTTATAGCAGCGGATCGGCTTTCGCTTCAGCCAGACGGATTAGGCGGGCGGCTTCGGCTTTTTTCGTGTCCTCAATTTCTCGCATCACGCCTTTTAAATCCACTGCCTTATGGCTGACATGAAAACGCCCAGTCAGCGCCGTATCCGGCTTTAGGTCGCCGCGGGCGTATAAGGCCCACATCTCCTTGGCGTATTCGCTGCTGAGCAAGTCTGGGGCAAAATGCCCAAAGTAATCTTTTAAATTATTCACGTCGCGTTCCAACATCTCGCGCGCGTTGTTGTTGGCTGCCGCATCCACTGCTTGCGGCAAATCGATAATAACCGGCCCACGCTCGCTCATTAAAATATTGAATTCAGACAGATCGCCGTGCACGATGCCGGCACAAAGCATGCGCACCACCTCTTGGATTAAGCCTTGATGATGCAAACGCGCTTGCTCGGCGGTCAAGCTGATGTCATTCAACCTAGGCGCAGCAAGGCCATCGGCGTCCACCACCAACTCCATGAGCAACACGCCCTCATAAAAGTTATACGGCACCGGCACACTGACCCCGGCATCAGCCAACTGGTATAAAGCATCCACTTCGGCACTCTGCCAAGCGGCTTCTTGCGACTCGCGACCAAATTTCGAGCCCTTGGCCATGGCACGACCTTGTCGGCTGTTTTTAACCCGGCGGCCTTCGGTGTAATCCACGCTTTGCCTAAAGCTGCGCTTATTGGCTTCTTTGTAAACTTTGGCGCAGCGCACCTCCTCGCCACAACGCACTACGTAAACGGTGGCTTCCTTACCGCTCATCAATTGGCGCAAGACCTCATCTATCAAGCCGTCTTCTAAAAGGGATGCTAAGCGCGCGGGTGTTTTCATGGCTGCATTCTACCACCGGGCCTAGCCGGCTTTTGCAAACGGGATTCAAGCATCGGCTAGCAAACTGCCGGCAATAGCCCAATCTTCATAGCTCACTTCTTCAAAAGTGATGTAGGTGTAAGAAGCAGGCTTGTGCGCTACCCGCTCCAATGTTTCGGTGAATTCCTTAGCAATCTGCGCTTTTTGTTCACGCGTCACGCTACCGGCTAATTTTATGTTGACGTAGGGCATGGTGTTTCTCCTTATGGGATGGCAAAGGGTTCTGGGGTCTTAGCATAGCCTATGTAAAGCGGGTGTTGTGGGCTGCCGTCTTTGTTTAATTGCAAACACATTACCTTGTCTTGCAAACCGGCAGCTTTGAGCAAGGCCAGCACATGCTGTGCCCTGGGGGCGGCTAAGGCATGCTTACCCCAACCGCAGACCGTAACGTCGGCCAAGTCTACCGCGCGCAGGATGCTGTCATCGGCCTCTACGCTGTCGCCCAATAAATTATCGGCGGTATGCAACAAGGTGGAATCGGTTAAGCGAAACGGAAATAAATTCACGATGATCATGCTGCCGTAGCCCATGGCGATGGCGCGGCGCTGGCAGCGCTCTATGGTGGGGTCGTTAACCACTTCATCGGCCGTGCTGGGATTGAGCATTAAAAATGCGATGGCCGGCAGCGACACATCCCAATCACGGCGCAACCAATAACGGTAATGTTCGCAGTCGGAAAAATGCGCCAGCGATTGCTGAAATAAACTCTGGTGCTGTTTAGTGATCATGTCCGTGATCATGCTCGTGCTCAGCATGCCCCCAAGCCTGGGGCGCACGACCGCCGAATAGGGTACGCGCAAGGTCACGCAACAAATTGAAAGTGAACAACAAGAGCAAAACCGAAATAAACAAAGATAAGATCGGGTCTATAGGCGTCCAACCGGTGAAATACACCACTAAGCCGGCCACCACAGCGGCGATGGAGCCAAGTAAATCGCCCATCACGTGCAAAAATGCCGCACGGTTATTTAAACTTTCGCCGTGCTGCAGGCTTTGCTGATGCAGTTGCTTAGCCACAATTAAATTAACGATTAAACCCAAGCTGGCAATTAGGGTTAAGCCCAAACCTTCAACCGCATGCGGCTGTTTAAATCGCGCAATGGCCTCAATAATGACCCAGCTTATGACCAGCAACATGGTCAGCGCATTAATCATGGCCACGGCCAATTCGGCATAGCTGACGCCGGAGGCATGGCGTGCCACCTTGGGTTTACTGGCGAGTATCGCCGCCAACCAGGCTAGGCCCAATGCCGCGACATCCGAGAACATATGGCCGGCATCGCTTATCAAGGCCAGCGAACCGGTATACCAGCCACCTACCACTTCAATGATGGCAAACAAAAAAATCAGTGCGAACGGCACTAGGTAATGGTGGTGGGCGTGGTGACCGCCGTGGTCGTGCGTATGTGGGGGATGCGTCATAAATGAAATGCTAACCGAAATTCATTTTATTGCGCATTTTTATC
>CAJBBQ010000175.1 GCA_903951385.1 uncultured Pseudomonadota bacterium | reverse complement strand
TCGATTGATGCGCACTACATCGGGAATTTTTCGTAAACCGCGCATGAGCTCAGCCAAATGAATGCGATTTTTTACTTGCACGGTAAAGTAAAGGTTAGCGTAACTGCTGCCATCCGGCTCTTCCACGCTGACATTGTCAATATTGGAGCCGGCGTCGGCTATGCCGCTGGCAATTTTAGCCAGCATACCCGGTTGGTTAGCCACGGTTAAATTCAGGTTGGCTTTATACAGGTGTTCGCTTTCTGGCTCCCACTCCACGTCCAGCCATTTTTCTGGATCCAAACGGAATTTACGTATGGCCGGGCAATCGTGGGTGTGCACCACCAAGCCCTTGTCCTTATTAATAAAGCCCAATATCGGGTCACCCGGTATGGGGCGGCAACACGGGGCAAACTGCACCGCCATGCCCTCTGATCCGCGTATGGTGATGGTGTCCAAAGGCTTGCTGGGTTTACGGAAAATTTTGCCTAAGAACTTACCTATGCCACCTTCAGGGCTTTCTTCCAACATCTCGCCCATGGCTAATAACTGATGCGCCACCATGACATTTTGCCGTTTGCCTAAACCTATGTCGGTCAGTATTTCCGATTTCTTCTTCAGACCGTAATCGCGTATCAGTTTTTGCCAATGCGCTTCCGTCACTTGATTGGGTTCAATGTGCATGGCGCGCAGCGCCTGGTTCAACATGCGCTCGCCTAGGTGCGCGGACTCGGTAGAGTGTTGCGATTTGAGAAAATGCCGTATGTGCGCTCTGGCGCGGCCGGTCACCACGTAATTGAGCCAAGCCGGATTCGGTTTGGCCAAGGATCCGGTGATGATTTCCACGTGATCGCCATTATGCAATTCGGTGCGCAATGGCGCTAAATCTTGATTAATCCTCACCGCCACGCAGCTGTTGCCTATGTCAGAATGCACGGCGTAAGCGAAATCAACTGAGGTGGCCCCCTTAGGCAAGGCTAAAATTTTTCCTTTAGGGGTAAACACGTAGACCTCGTCTGGAAACAGATCGATCTTCAAATGCTCGAGGAAATCCAGCGAATCGGCACTGTCACTTTGTATTTCCAACAGACGCTGCAACCATTGGTGGGTCTTTTGCTGCAAGGCCGTCAACTGGGCGTCACTGGATTTATACAACCAATGGGCGGCCACACCAGCGGCAGCAATATTATGCATCTCGTTACTGCGTATTTGCACTTCTATGGGCGTGCCAAACGGGCCAAATAAAGTGGTGTGCAAAGATTGGTAGCCGTTGGCCTTGGGGATAGCGATGTAGTCTTTGAATTTACTGGTAATGGGTTTATACAAACCATGCAGTGCGCCCAAAGCTGAATAACAACTGGCCAAGTCTTTGACCACCACGCGAAAACCGTAAATGTCGTAAATTTGCGAAAAAGAGGTCGTTTTGCCACTCATCTTCTTGTAAATGCTGTAAAGATGCTTTTCTCGGCCCGACACTTCAGCCTCAATTTTCATGCCAGCAAGCTGATGTTTAATCGATTCCAGTATCTTGCTGACCACTTCTTTGCGGTTACCACGGGCTGCCTTCACCGCGTTGGCGATAGCGTTATAACGCATAGGGTGGAGGTATTTAAAGCTTAGGTCTTCCAGTTCTTGGTAAATCTCGTTTAGGCCCAAGCGATTGGCTATCGGCGCG
>CAJBBQ010000174.1 GCA_903951385.1 uncultured Pseudomonadota bacterium | reverse complement strand
GCGCTAAATTGGTAGGCCAGTGAGGCGCCGGCGACGTTGGCTTTAAAGTCGCCTTGCAGTGCTTCAATACGCCCGGCCGTGGCAATAATAGACAAGGCTTTGTTTAAGCGATACCCCACGGAGGCATTGCCTTGCGCTACCAAGCCGCTGCCGACCGCTAAGCCACCGCCGCCTGCCGCGCCGAATAGCGCTTCGCCTTCAATAAACCAATTCGGCGTGACATTCCAAACAGCACCCAAGCCCACTTCACCCACCATGTACGCGCCGGCATCACCGGCATAAGCGGCCAAACCTTGGCCGGTTAAATACCAGTTAGGCGTTAAGAAATAATCCATTTGCACGCCAAGGTTGCTCACCTCTTGGTTGACGTCGCCATTGCGCCAACGGTCATCGGCTTTAAAGTAAGTCTGATTGGTCAATCGCACGCGCAGTGGCGTGGTGTCAAATTCTTGCAGGCCATACCAAGACACCGGCGTGGTACCCACATCGGGCATGCCAAATTGGTAATTGAGTTTGACCGCCAGATTCAGCGCTTCAAACGTATGCGATGGGGCCATCACAGCACCTGCTGATAGTTCCAGAGCCAGATTCTCGCTAAATTTTTGTTGCAAGCCTAGGCCGGCATCCAGTAACAGGCCGCCTCCTACATCGGCACCGCCACCGCCGGCAGGCCCCGCTGCAGCATGCAATTTAATGCTGGTGGTGCGAGTAATGGGTAAGCGTAAGCCGCCCCCCAACAAAATTTGCATGTAGCCGTTGTTGTCGCCACCCATGGCACCCTCGGATTCCACCTTAAGAAACCAATAGTCGTCTAAATAAGACAGCCATTCCACGCCGACCAATTGCATGGTGCTGTTTTGGGGGCTGCCGTCATCGCGCTTTGCCGATGAACGGAATTGGTAGTGGCGCCCGACTAAGTTAAATTCATTTCTGCTTGCTTGCACCGGGTCGATACGCAAACCGTTTTCCTTAGGCGGGGCACCTAACCACCCTGATCCCAGCAAGCTGTTAAACGGGTATTCATATTGGACATAAGGCTGGGTGGTATTGATGTCGCCGGATGGAAAGCGCACGTGGCTCACGCCCAAGCTAATGTTGCCGTAGCCTTTACTCTCGTAAGTGACGCCTAAATCACCACGCAACATGAGCCCGCCGCCTGCTAGGGCGTTGCTGCCATGGCCGCCGCCCGCGCCAACAAACAAGCCGGCATGGCTGACCCAGGCGTCACTAATGCGTTGCTGCAATTCACCTTCAACGCCAAGTGTAATGAAGCCGCCTCGTTGACCTTCAACAGCACCGTATGCGCCCACGCCAACGCGTAGGTTTTCGTGAACGCTAACAAGCACGTCGCCACCCAGCATGCCCATTGACTCGCCGCCTGGTAAGTTGAGTGATTCAAAGGTTAAACGCACGGCGCTGGGCGTGGGTTGGATTAATTGGTTGTTGGCATAGGCCTCGTTGTAGGCGGGCGGATTGGCGAGCTTGGCGCTCATGTTTAATTGAGTGGGCGTGTGATCAGGACCCAACGGAAAAGTGTATTCCTCATCTGCCACGGCCAAAGTTGGGATGCACAACAGTACGAGAAAGCATGTTTTTAAGTTTGGCTTTATCCCCAGCTGTCGACTTTTAGCCTGACCTGCAAAAGTGCGCAGTGTGGCAAAAAGCACATTGTGGATTTGAGCTAAGGGCATGAGTGAACGGTTTAAAAGCACCCGTTAATCAGGCATAGACTGCAATTTGAAATAAATCAGCACGTAGGCCACGCAACCTACCAATGTCAGCGGCATTAAAATGGCCGTGGATTGCCAAAATAGCGCACCCACTATACTAAGAATCAAGGCGGGCAGCCAAATGAAAAAGGCGACGCGTGAGTTGGCTCGAGTAAGTTGTTTGGCATCACTGCATTGCTGACCACGCAGGATTTTTAAAAACACCAATTGATGGAAGTGTGCGGCATCGGGTTGGCCTATTTTGGTTTTG
>CAJBBQ010000173.1 GCA_903951385.1 uncultured Pseudomonadota bacterium | reverse complement strand
GGGTTGCCTGAGCCTACCGTGCGCGGATCGGGTAAGCCAAATAAGCGGCTGACCACGATGCCAAATGCGATGGAACCGAGCAGGTAGGCGCTAACTATCCAAACCGTGGGGATCAATGTGACGGGTATAAAACCTAATTCATTCATTTTGCTCAACCTTGATGTGATGCACTAAAATAGTATTAATCACATTCTAATACCACGGCAAATCAGCCGGTGTATTTTTTTAGGCAGGCCATCCATGGACAGTATTTTTTTAGAGCAAGTTAAACTTAAAGTTAAGCTTGGTGTGCCGGCATGGGAGCGGGTGTTGCCGCAAACCATCCTGTTGGACATCAGCATGGATTATGATTTGGCGGCCGCCGGAAAAAGCGATGCCATTGCCGACACCATAGACTACGGTGAGGTGATTGGGCGCCTAAATGACAGTTTGCAAGCCAGCCAATTCCAATTGGTTGAGGCCTTAGCGGAGCACGTTTGTCAGTTAATTCTAAAAGAATTTGGCGCTAAGCGAGTTAAAGTCAAAGTGGCCAAGCCTGGCATATTGCCTGGGGTGAAAGCCTTGGGTGTGGTGATAGAGCGCAGTTAATTAGCCTCTGGGGTGATGCGCACTGTGCAGTTGTTTTAAGCGTTCTCGCGCCACGTGCGTGTATATTTGCGTAGTGGAAATGTCCGCATGACCCAGCAGCATTTGCACCACCCTTAAGTCAGCGCCATGGTTTAACAAATGCGTGGCAAAAGCATGGCGCAATACGTGTGGCGACATGGGTTTTTGAATGCTGGCAATTAGGGCATAGCGTTTGATTAGATACCAAAAAGCTTGGCGTGTCATGGCCTCCCCGCGGTTAGTCACAAATAAGGCATCGCATAAGCGCTTATGCAATATGACTGGCCTGCCCTCAGACAGGTAGCGACTTAGCCAATTGACCGCTTCTTCACCCATGGGCACCAGGCGTGTTTTGCTGCCTTTGCCGGTTATTCTGACCACGCCATCGCTAAGGCTGACCTCCGTCACTTTCACGCCGACTAACTCCGACACCCGTAAACCGCAGGCATAGAGCAACTCCAGCATGGCTTTATCGCGTAGGCCAACCGACTCATTCAAGTTAGGGGCATTAAGCAAGGCCAACACTTCGTCTTCGTTTAAGCTCTTGGGTAAACTGCGCGGCAGCTTGGGCGATTGGATTTGTAGGCTGGGATCCAGACTAATTTTATTTTCTCTAAGTTGGTAGCGATAAAAACGCCGCAGGCTGGCAATTAATCGGCTGATGCTGCGCGGTTTGCTCAAAGGAAATTTCACTGCTAGGTAATGCTGAATGTCCGATTGCTCGGCGCTTAATAGGCTTTTATTTTGCTGCTTTAAGTAAGCGGCATAGGCGCTTAAATCTAAACGGTAGCTGCTTAAGGTATTTTTTGCCAAACCGTCTTCCAGCCACAAGTGGTCTATAAAGCTGTCCAGCTCCAAGCTGTCGGCCGAAGTTAGTGATTGCTCACCATCTTGTTTTGTTATGTCAGTAGACATGTACGCCTTCGTGAGCCAAGAGCCAGCGTTTGATGCTCAAGCCATTTTTATCCCCCCGCATAAAACCGCCTAGACCATTTTTAGCGACCACACGGTGACAAGGAATCAGCAAGGGTAAACGGTTAGCACCGCAAGCATTGGCTACCGCTCTTGGCCCAGACTGCAACTGCGCAGCCAGTTCGCTGTAAGTTCGGGTTTGGCCTAAGGGAATGGCGTATATGGCTAGCCAGACTTTATTTTGAAAAGCGCTGCCGGCTAATTGCGCGGGTAGGCTAAACCCTTGATGCGGCCGTTGCAGATAGGCGCAAATTTCTTGGGCCATTTGCTTGATCGACGGATGTTGAACAACGGGATCTTGGCTAACAGTCGGCTCGCTAATGTGATTGCCCAACAAATCGATCTTAAGCAGGCCTGCTTGTTGGCGTATGGCGATGGCGCCAAAGCCGGTGTTGATGGTTGCCGAAGCGGGTAAGGTCATCGTGTTATGTTAAACGAATGGGCCGAATATGCAAACGTAAAAAAACCCCAAGAGTCCTAAGACTGTTGGGGTTGGGCTAGCAACGCTAAATTTACGCGTCGTCTGCTGGCGCCATCACTTCTTTTTCACGTGAGAACAATTTCTCTTTAATACGTGCTGATTTACCTGAACGCTCACGTAGGTAGTAAAGTTTCGCACGGCGAACATCACCGCGGCGTTTAACTTCAATGCTAGCGATCAATGGTGAGTAAGTTTGGAATGTACGCTCCACGCCTTCACCTGAAGAAATTTTACGTACGATGAAGGATGAATTTAAACCGCGGTTGCGTTTAGCAATCACCACGCCTTCGTAAGATTGCACACGCTTACGTGTACCCTCGACCACGTTTACACCGATCACTACGGTGTCACCTGGTGCGAAATCAGGAACGGTTTTGCCTAAACGGGCAATCTCTTCCTCTTCTAACATTTTAATAATATCTGCCATTTTACTTATCCCTTGCGGGTTCCTTTTAATTATGAAGAAACGTGTTCCTGCTAGTTAGTCTTGCTCTAGCAGCCGTGCTTCCTCTTTCGTCAACGGCCTTGCGGCCAATAAATCGGGACGTTGATCCCGAGTTCTTTGCAATGACATTTTCAAACGCCATTGTTTAATCTTCGCATGGTTACCCGATAGTAAAACCTCAGGAACCTGCATGCCTTGGTAGGCTTCCGGCCTCGTGTAATGCGGGCAATCCAACAAGCCATCCACAAAGGAATCTTCTATGGCCGAATCCCCGTCACCCAAACTGCCAGGCAACTGCCTAACGATGCTATCAATCAAGGTCATGGCAGGCAACTCACCGCCACTTAACACGTAATCGCCTATCGACAACTCTTCATCCACGTACGCATCTATCAAGCGCTGATCCACACCTTCATAACGGCTGGCCAATAAAATCAAGCCCGCTTTTTTACTTAAGGCCATGACTTTTTCATGCGTCAAAGGCTGGCCTGCCGGTGAAAGATGGATAACCCAACTTTCTATGTTGGCCGCCGCTTGTTCTGCTTTGGCTGCCATTAAGGCTTTTTCCAGTGGCTCGATCAGCATTACCATGCCAGGGCCACCACCGTAAGGCCTGTCATCAACAGTTTTATGGTTATCCGTGGTGTAATCACGCGGATTCCAAAACTGCAGAGCGTATATCTTTTGCTGTATGGCCCGGCTGCTGATGCCAAATTTTGTGATGGCATCAAACATTTCAGGAAACAGCGTCACTACATCAAACTTAAATGCCATGATCAAAAATCGGCATCCCAATCCACCAGCATGGTTTTATTGGGTAAATCCACTTCCAGTACCACGTCAGCCACAAACGGTAACAAGCGCTCTTGGGGTTTGCTTTTGGCTTGTTCGCCTTCCGGCGTGGCTGCCTCTGCTTGCACAACAATCACGTCATTGGCACCGGTTTCAAACACATCCACGATGCAACCAAAATCCACCGCTTGTTTATTTTTAACCCGTAAGCCGATTAAATCAGACCAGTAGTAGGCATCGTCTTCGGGTTCTGGCAATTGCGACCTAGGTACCGCTATTTGCTTGCCTTTGCAAGCCATGGCAGCGTCTCTGTCGTCTATGCCTTTTAGTTTTACCACCAATACATCATTGTGTATCTTGGCTGTCTCAACCAATAATTCACGCCAATCGTTACCTTTGCCTAGCCACCAGGTGCCGTAATCAAACAAGCCGTCAAAGGCTTCTGTATCCGGCACCACTTTTAGCCAACCAAAAACGCCATAAGGCGCAACAATGCGCCCCATGACTACCATATCAGTATTGGCCAAAATGGCTTACCTCTGAGGCTCTTGCGATGAAATCATCGCTCAAGCTTGAGAAATTAAGCTTCTTCAGCAGGCGTTTCAGCTGCATCGGCAGCTGGCGCTTCAGCCACTTCTGCCTCAGCTTCAGCTTCAGCAGGAGCCGCTTCAACTGGCTCAGCGGCCACTTCTGCTTCAACTACTTCTGCCGCAGCGGCTTTTTCAGCAGCTTGTGCTTCTAACTCAGCTTTAGCTTCGTCAGCTGCTGCTTTTGCTTTAGCAGCTTGTGCCGCGGCAATTTTAGCTTTAGCTGCATCGGCTTTAGCCGCGTCTTTTGCT
>CAJBBQ010000172.1 GCA_903951385.1 uncultured Pseudomonadota bacterium | reverse complement strand
TAAACCGTAAAACCGTTATACAAGCCTACGATGAATTGATTGCCCAAGGATGGTTAATCAGTGAAAACAAACGCGGTACCTTCGTATCACCCAAAGCAGAATCGGCTCAATTGGCTTTAAACAGTAAGTCCAGCTCGTTGAGCTTGGTGCCAAAAACGGCGGTATCGGTGCAACTAAGCAATAGAGCGACGCACGAAAGCATCCACTTTGATGAAGGGTCGACCGACAACAGGCTATTGCCTTTTGAGGCCATAGCCAGAGCGATTAGGCATGCCTTGATTTTCATGGCTAGGCACCAAACACCCATTCAATCCGATGCGAAAGGCGATGCGAATTTGCGTTTAGCCATCGCGCAGATGTTGAACCACGAACGCGGCATGCATGTGAAGTTGGAGCAGATAAGCTTGGTCGCTAGCACTCAGAAGGCTTTGTTTGCCATAGCCAAAACCTTAATTCATAACAATGAATTTGTTGTGTTCGAGCAGCTCAGCAATCCTATGGCCAGGCAAGCGTTTGCCAATTGTGGCGCGAATATTCTGAATATTAGCCACGACAATCAAGGCATAGACATAGCCAGCCTTGAGTTGCTTTGCGTGCAATATAAGGTTCGGGCTGTTTACCTGAGCCCACAACAGCAAATTCCCACAACCATCTGCATGTCGGCTAAACGCAGGCAAGCATTGCTGGCCTTGTCTGAACGCTACCAATTTTTGATCATTGAAGACGACGATTGCCACGAATTTAACTTTAGCAATCAGCCCAGCTTGCCAATGGCCAGTCAGGTCAAATCAAACAATACGCTTTACCTTGGCTCCCTGTCAGGCTTATTGGGCCACGCTTTAAATTTGAGCTTCATTGTGGCGCAGGCTGAATACGTTGATGAGTGTGCAGCCCAAATTAAGCTGATGGATGGGCAGGCTGACCAAGTTAGCCAAATGGCCATGACCGAATTACTTAAAAATGGCGAAATTAAGCGCCACCTTGCTCGCTCATTAAAGATTTACGCGGAGCGTCGTTCCCATGTGGCTAATTTGTTGCAAGCAGAATTGGCTGAGTTTGTTAGCTTTAGGTTGCCGGAATTCGGCTTAGCCATTTGGTTAGAGCTCAGTCCATCAATCAATATGCTGAGATTGCAAGCGGATGCAGAACTTGAAAAAGTCAGCTTTACTGCCGCTAATTATTATTCGACTTCGGAACATCAAGTATCGGCTATACGCTTAGGCTACGCTCACCTAAATGAGGAGGACATTAGCTTGGGCATAAAGCGCCTAAAAGTGGCTTTCATAAACCAACAAGGCCAATTATTGCGCGCCTAAAATCAAGCCAAATTGGTGGTTGATAACAACCAGATTGGTTAAAGTTAACCAGAATTAACCAAATCATCCTGCCAGCATAGAAAAAATTAATAATTTTAAAACCCCATTAATTTCAGTGGCTTATGATGGCTATTTGACTATTAAAAATAGTTGGCACGGATATCGCATAGTTGCTATCAGGGAAGACTATCACTAGGACTTTTTACTGTTTCATAATTTTAAGGGTTGTGTGCACAGTGAACTGGGTAGATTCCTCACTCTATTTGTGTATTTGCATATTACAAAGCAGAAAAGGCGCCTCTGGCGCCTTTTGTGTCTGCTATAGCCCTATTTAATCAAGGATATTGAATCAATTCATGACCGCTATTGAAAAAAATAAAAATACTGATAAGAGCGCAGAAGTGCAAAAAACCCCATCGGAAATTGCAAAGTTTATTTTGGATTCCAGTTACATTTTTAATGGTTGGCTGATTGCCTTAACCTTGTTATGCCTGACCATAATTTTTAATTTCTATCTTGATGGCCTCAAATACCTTATAGCCGCTGCTCTTTTGTTCGTATATCTATGGTTTATGTTAATAGCCAAGCTTGATCAATTGGCTTCCAGCATAGGAATCAAATCCAGTACTGTTTATAAAACACAACTTATTCCAGTGATTGGCACCGTGGTTTGTTACCTCAACGTTATTCACCTCGCTATTCAGCTAACTAATAAAAATGAGCTTAGTGACAATTGATTAGCGCTGTTTATTGTTAACCGTTAAAAGCCACGGCTTTTAAGTAATAAAGTTTTTTAGGAGATCAATCCATGAAGTTAAGCCGTTTAATAATTGCAACCGCAGTGAGCATGACGCTAGCCATTAATGCAGAAGCGCAAGACAAAGGTAAAGCTTATGTCAGCACACAAGATGCCGGCATATCCGTTGTTGACATAGAGACCATGGAGTTAATAGGTGACATCGATGTGAAAGCACCTGGGCCACGTGGTATAGGCATTACTGACGATGGAAAATTGTTAGTTGTTGCCACTAGGGACAATGGCAGTGTGTCAATTATTGACACGGCTAGCCATGAGGTATTGAAAAAAATTCAGGTTGGTCAAAATCCTGAATTTGTTCGTATAAAAGGCGATTTTGCTTTTGTTTCCTACGAGCCAAGTTCCAAAGGTGGCCCACCGCCAGCACCTGGTTCAGCTGAAGCCTTAGCTGCTGCTAAAGAGGATGACGATGACGATAAAGAACCGGCACGCATTGGTATCATCGACTTGAAATTGGGCAAAAAAATACGAGAAATTACCGGCGGCCCTGAAACCGAAGGCATCGAATTTAGCAAAGACGGTCAACAACTGATTATTACCAATGAGGCAGATAACACCGTCACCGTGCACAGTATCAAAACAGGTAAATTATTAAAAACCGTTAAGACGCATAAATACGGCGATAGGCCGCGTGGCATTAAAGTCTCACCCGACGGTAAAACCTATTTAGCCACGTTGGAATACGGCAACAAGTTTTTAGTCATGGATAAAAATTTCAAAGTGCTAAGAGCCGTTGATACAGGCGCCGCGCCGTATGGCATCGCTTACGACAGAAAAGGGGAGCGTATTTTTGTAGCGGTCAATAAAGCCAAAACATTGGAAGTGTTTAATGCGAAAACCTACGAAAAAATCAAAGACATCCCGACTGGTAACCGTTGTTGGCACTTCAGCTTTACCCCAGATGACAAGCAAGTATTGTTGTCCTGCGGTAAATCCAATGCGCTATTTGTCATTGATGCAGAAAAACTGGATGTCATTAAACAAATAGAAATAAAAAACATGCCTTGGGGTGTCATCACCTACCCAAAAAGCATGGGAAGCATAGATACCGCGCTTAAATAAGCGGCCTTGCCATGCAAGCAATGCTGACATACTTAAAAAATAATCGCGATACCACGCTGCTGGGGTGTGCTTTAATTTTATTGGTGTTGGCATTGCTTCAGCCTTCCATCCCAGTTAAGCGCAATATCTACAGTTATTTTCTGGTTATAGACATCACCCAAAGTATGAATGTGGTGGACATGAGCATTAACGGTAAGGCCGTTAGCCGCCTGGAATACACCAAGCATAGGTTGCACGAAACCATTTCATCGCTACCTTGTGGAACTAAGGTGGGCTTAGGTTTGTTTTCTGGAGTCAACGTGGTCTCGCTGTATTTTCCTATCGATGTCTGCGAGAATTTTTCTTCCATTAAAGACACCTTGGATCATGTGGATTGGCGCAGCGCATGGACTGCAGATAGTCGAGTGCGTGAGAGCATGTTAGCGACAGCGCAAGTGCTCAACAACTTCCCCGAACCCGCGCAAGTGGTATTTTTTAGCGACGGTGAAGAAGCGCCAAAGCTACACAGTTTTAATACCCGCGATTTAAGCACGCTGCAAGGCGCTGGCGGCTGGTTATTGGTAGGGATAGGTAGCATGCAAGGTGCCCCGATTCCAAAATTTACTGAAAAAAATCAATTGCTCGGCTATTGGTCACACGAAAGCATGCAACTGGCGACTGGCGCAGCCCCTATTGCTGCGGCTGGATTGCTAACCCGAAAAAATGATTTGGCAGAAAATGCAAATGATCGCTATGTCGCTAAATTATCGGAGGTCTCCATGCAAACCATGGCTAAAGAAATGGGCGCCAGTTATGTCCGAGGAGACAGTCTGCATGCTTTGCAAGTGGCCATGGAAAAACAAGCCCCTGCTCGCAGCGAATGGACTCCATTTAATCTGAATTCTGTCTTGGCTTTATTTGCTGGCCTGATATTAATCGGCTTATACCTGCCATGGCAGCGGTTAAGTATAAGCAAAAAGATAGGCGAAGAACAGGCCAATTTAGAAATAAAAAGGGCTGCCAATTTT
>CAJBBQ010000171.1 GCA_903951385.1 uncultured Pseudomonadota bacterium | reverse complement strand
TAAATACCCACAGCGTTATTTCGATGTGGGTATCGCCGAGCAACATGCCTTAACCTTTGCCGCCGGTATGGCCTGCGATGGATTAAAACCGGTGGTGGCTATCTACAGCACCTTTTTACAACGCGCTTACGACCAATTGGTGCACGACATTGCTTTACAAAACTTACCGGTATTGTTGGCCATAGACCGCGCCGGCTTGGTCGGTGCAGACGGCCCTACCCATGCCGGCAGTTTCGACTTGAGCTATTTAAGGTGTATCCCTAATGTACTCATCATGGCACCCAGCGACGAAAACGAATGCCGGCAAATGCTCTACACCGGCTACCAATACGATGGCGTGGCGGCTGTGCGTTACCCACGCGGCAGCGGCACTGGCGCAGTCGTTGAGCAAACCATGCAGGCTATCCCCATAGGCAAGGGCGAAATCAAACGCCTAAGCTCGGTTAAAGAATCCAAAAAGAAAATTGCCATTCTGAGTTTTGGCAGCATGCTGGCAGCCTGCCTGCAAGCCGGCGAAAAACTGGATGCCACCGTCGTCAACATGCGCTTTGTCAAACCCATCGACCAGGCCATACTGGCAAAATTGGCGCAGGACCATAAGGTCTTCGTCACCGTTGAAGAGAACGCCGTCATGGGCGGCGCCGGGACAGCCGTGATGGAAGCCTTGCAAGCCATACAAAATGAAAACGGATTGACCATGCAAACCCTCTGTTTGGGTTTGCCCGATGCATTCATAGAGCACGGCGTACATGAAACCATGTTGGCAGAATGCGGTCTGGATGCAGAAGGCATTAGCCGCGCAATTGCGCGGCTAATAACCTAGTGTTATACTCAAGTATTATTAGCTAAACGCCAACCAGGATAAGTAATGACTCAAGCTACGCCCACCTGCCCTATTGAAGACGTACAAAATACCGTAGACACACGCCATATCGCCATTGATAAAGTCGGCATCAAGGCCATACGCCACCCTATCGTCGTTAAAGACAAATCCGCTGGCGAGCAACACACCATCGCCATGTTCAATATGTACGTGCATCTGCCACAGCAGTTCAAAGGCACGCACATGTCGCGCTTTGTTGAAATACTGAATGTCAACGAGCACGCCATTTCCGTGGAATCGTTTGAAACCATACTGCGTGAAATGGTTAAGCGTTTAGAAGCCGAATCCGGTCACGTAGAAATGACTTTCCCCTATTTCGTCAATAAAGCCGCGCCGGTTTCTGGCGTAAAGAGCTTACTTGATTACGAAGTGACCTTCATAGGCGAGATCAATCATGGCCAATTCGACATAACCGTAAAAGTATTGGTGCCGGTGACCAGTCTCTGCCCGTGCAGCAAAAAAATATCCGACTACGGTGCGCACAATCAACGTAGCCATGTCACGGTCACGGCACTGATCAATGATTTTATCTGGATAGAAGACATCATCAACCTAGTGGAAAAACAAGCCTCATGCGAGCTGTATGGCTTATTAAAAAGGCCAGATGAAAAATTTGTCACCGAACGGGCTTACGATAACCCAAAATTTGTCGAGGACATGGTGAGGGACGTGGCAGCACAATTGTCCGCAGAAAAACGCATCGTGGCCTACACCGTGGAAAGTGAAAACTTCGAAAGCATACACAACCATTCGGCATACGCGCTGATTACCCACGATAAACGCAAGTCGGCCTAAGACCGACTAACTAGAGCTAGCCAAACAGTCCGCGCTGATGCTGCTGGGCGCTTAGTTTCAGCCCTAAGGCAATCACCAAAAAACCCAACAAAGGAAAGAGCGCGGCCAGCATGAAGGTGTGCTGACCGCCCAGGTATTGCAGGGCATAGCCACCGGCCACCCCGCCCAATGTACCGCCTATGCCATAGGCCACGCTATTGTATATGGCCTGGCCTTTGGCCTGATGCCGGCCATTGAAAAAACGGGCAATGACTTCCACTGAGGCCGCATGAAAACTACCAAAGGTGGCGGCATGCAAGGTTTGCGCCAGCAGCATGATGGGCCACGAATCAATTGCCCAACCAATTAAGCTAAAGCGCAAAACGGCTAAAGCCAGGCTGACTAATAAAATGGCTTTTAAACTAAATCGCGCCATGATTTTGGGCATGGCCATAAACACAGCGATCTCACACACCACCCCAACGGCCCACAACAAGCCTATGACAGTTTTGCTGTAACCGTGATCACTTAGGTATATGGAATAAAAATTATAGAGCACGCCATGGGCCGTCACCATCAAGGCGCAACCTAATAACAAGGCCATCACGTTAGGTTGCCGCATCAATTGCCAAATGGAATACTCGTCGTGCTCATGCGCCGCGACACTGGCTTCAGGCAAGCCGAAGGACAAAACAAACAAGGTCATTTGCACGAACAGCAAAAACCATAACAAGCTACGAATACCAGAAAAATCAATCCAAAAACCCAGCACCACGGCGGCCACAATAAAGCCCAAGGAACCCCACATGCGTATGCGACTGTAATGGCCATTCGTCGTAGCTAAATGGGCCAAAGTCAGGGATTCCGCTAAGGGCAAGGTGGAACTGGTAAACAAACTTAAAGCGGCCATGACAAAAAACAGCCAGTAAAAGCCGTGCGCCCAAAACACCGCAGTAAAGCCACACAAACCTAAAAAGGCCGTCAGCTTAATCCACTGCGCACGTTTCCCAGTGTGATCAGCCAACCAACCCCAAAAATTAGGCGCAAAAATACGGCTGATTTGAAACAAAGACATCAGTATGCCGATATCGGCCGGACTGAATTGCTCAGACTTGAGGTACAAACCCCAATATGGCACAAATGCACCAACAAAGAAGTAGTAAATAAAGTAAAAGCGGGACAGCTTAAAATGGAGTTTTGTGTGCATAAACAGGGCGTAGATGGGCATAAAAAAGTCGGCTGACGCCGACTTTCATCTGCCTAATTAATTGACCAGCATGGCATACAGTTGATCTTTGAGCAAAGCGCGCTCTTTTTTTTGCGTTGCCAAGGTCTCGTCCGCCACTGGCACGCCTTCGCCCTCAAGACGCTCCACGTCTTTAGTTAAGGCATGGTAAGCGTCGAATAGCTTAGCAAAATGGGCGTTGCTCATTTTTAAGCCGTGTATTTTATCTTTGTGTTGGGGAAATTCGTGGGCTAAATCGTGGTGCTCAATGTTCATGGTCATTCCTTAAAAATTAATCAAATCTAAGTCTAAGCATCCGCCTCTAGCAAGCAGACAGGGTAGCTTATGCTTTCATTGTAAAAGCAAGGCCAT
Source organism: uncultured Pseudomonadota bacterium (assembly GCA_903951385.1). Lineage (GTDB taxonomy): Bacteria > Pseudomonadota > Gammaproteobacteria > Burkholderiales > Methylophilaceae > Methylotenera > Methylotenera hypolimnetica. The sequence continues at coordinate 7,914 of CAJBBQ010000171.1, read as the reverse complement.
CTGCGGCGCATGATCTACATCAAAGCCAGGCATTAAATTAGACCATGAGATTAAACGATATGAAGGGCATGACTTTGCACGTCGGAATTTTGCCCACGATGACGCAGCGCATGGTCGATCAGCACTAAGGCCAGCATGGCCTCGACTATAGGCGTCGCGCGCACACCGACACAAGGATCGTGGCGGCCTGTGGTTTCCATCAATACCGCTAGACCATCTTTATCAACGGATCGACGCGGCTGCGGAATGCTAGAAGTTGGTTTCAATGCCACGTTAACCTGTATGCTTTGGCCAGTGGAGATGCCGCCTAAAATACCACCGGCGTGATTGGTGACAAAGCCTTGCGGGGTCATTTCATCAGAATGCTCACTGCCACGCTGGGCTACAGCGGCAAAACCGGCACCAATTTCCACGCCTTTCACTGCATTAATGCTCATCATGGCGTAAGCGATTTCCGCATCCAATCGATCAAAAACCGGCTCACCCCAGCCGACCGGCACCCCTTCGGCGACCACGGTAATTTGTGCACCGACTGAATCACGGGCGGCGCGCACTTCGTCTAAATAATTCGCCAACTCTGGCAACATCGCCACATTGGCCGAAAAGAAATCGTTGTCCGGGTGCTGCAAGGCATCCCAACTGACGAAAGGAATAGCTAGCGCACCCAACTGGCTCATGTAAGCCCTAACCGTCACGCCATAGCGTTGCTTCAACCATTTTTTGGCTATGGCGCCAGCCGCCACCCGCACGGCGGTTTCGCGCGCACTGGAGCGACCGCCGCCGCGGTAATCGCGTATGCCGTATTTTTGGCTGTAGGTGTAATCGGCATGACCAGGCCTAAACGTGTCCATGATCTTCGAATAGTCTTGACTGCGTTGATCGGTATTGCGTATCAACAAGCCTATGGGCGCGCCTGTGGTTTTGCCTTCAAACACACCAGACAAGATTTCTACGGCATCGGCTTCTTTACGTTGGGTAACGTGCCGCGAGGTACCGGGTTTACGTCGGTCTAAATCCACTTGCAAATCGGCCGCCGACAACTCCAAGCCTGGCGGGCAACCGTCCACTACCCCGCCTATTGCTGCGCCGTGAGATTCACCGAAAGAGGTTAAGGTGAATAGCGTACCTATGGTGTTACCAGACATAATGGATTTCTCTTAAAAGTTTGTTCGATTTTAACATACTGCCGAAGCACATTACAGCAAGCCCTTAATCCACTGTCCATAAAGCTGCCTGGCCACTTTCTGCAAGAAAAAACAGTGCAAAGGCAAATTAATTTGCATGTCATCGGCTTGTTGCACTGCCGGACTGGCACTGGCCTCGAGCAATTCTTGGCGCCCTTCCTCACACCAATTTTTTATCATGTCTGGCGTCATTTCGATGTGGCATTGCAAGGCCAAATGCTTGCCCATTGCATACGCTTGATGTTGACAATGCTCGCTGGCCAACAAGTGCGTAGCGCCTGCAGGCAAATCAAAGGTTTCGCCGTGCCAATGGAAGCCATAAAACTGCTCGATGTCAGCCAACCAATGCTTGGCCAGTGGGTTATTCACCACCGTGACGGCGGCCCAGCCTATTTCTTTTTGCGGATTTTTGCTGACCTGCGCCCCACATGCTTTGGCCATCAACTGCCCACCCAAGCAATGCCCTAACACCGGCACGTCCATCGCCATGGCTTGCTTAATGAGGACCAACACGGCGTCTATCCATGGCAATTCATCGTTAACGCTCATGGGGCCACCCATTAAAACCAGGCCACTGAAGTCGGCTATATTAGCAGGCAAGTTAGCCATATCGCTGGTATCAAATAAGACACTGGCTATGCCGTTTTCATTTAAATAAAGTGGCTAAAAACCCCGGACCTTCGTGCGCTACGTTTCGAAAAATAGCGACTGGCTTCATGCGCCCACCACTTTATACTCGCCGTTTGCCATGCCATCTAAGGTGTAAGCGCCTATGGCATAGCGTATTAAACGCAAGGTAGGAAAGCCGATGTGTGCGGTCATGCGCCTGACTTGGCGATTCTTACCCTCACTGATTTTAATTTCCAACCAAGTGGTGGGAATGGCTTTGCGCTCGCGTATGGGCGGTGTTCTTGGCCACAACAATGTGGGCGTATCAATGATGCGCACGGCCGCGGCCTGGGTCACAAAATCCGACAGTGCCACACCCAACCTTAATGGCGCCAAATCCTCTTCACTAGGCTGACCTTCGACTTGCGCCCAATAGGTTTTAATTTCTTTGTGTTTAGGGTCGCTCAAACGGTGTTGCAACATTCCATCATCGGTTAGAATAAGTAAACCTTCGCTATCGGTATCCAGGCGACCTGCCGCGTACACCTGGGGTATAGCAATAAAGTCTTTTAACGTAAGGTGCTTTTCGTGCGGACTAAATTGGCACACTACGTTAAACGGTTTGTTAAATAAAATTATCATTAAACTCTTACACCATTAAAATCATCAGCTTAGGAAAAAATATGACTGCAAAAAACAGCACCTCTGGCAAAATTATCAAGCCTGCTTACGGTGAAAAAATTACCGTCAACGCCGACAACTCACTGCAGGTGCCCAACCAGCCTATTATCCCATTTATTGAGGGCGATGGCATAGGCGCTGACATCACGCCGCCCATGATTAAAGTGGTCGATGCCGCAGTCAATAAAGCATACCAAGGCAGTAAAAAAATAGCTTGGATGGAAGTCTATGCCGGGGAAAAAGCCACCAAGGTTTACGGCGAGAACGAATGGTTGCCGGCTGAAACCATGGCCGCCGTGCGTGACTACGTGGTATCGATTAAAGGCCCGCTGACCACCCCGGTGGGCGGTGGCATACGATCATTAAATGTATCGCTACGCCAAGAATTGGATCTATACGTCTGCTTGCGCCCGGTGCAATATTTTACCGGCGTACCCAGCCCAGTTAAGCACCCAGAAAAAACCGACATGGTTATTTTCCGTGAAAACACCGAAGACATTTATGCCGGCATAGAATGGGCGGCGGGCACAGACGAAGCGGCAAAAGTCATACAATTTATCAGCGACATGGGCATGCGCAAAAAAATTCGCTTCCCGGATTCCTCAGCCATAGGCATCAAACCGGTGTCAGTAGACGGCAGCAAACGCTTGGTACGTAAAGCCATACAATACGCCATAGACAACAACAGACGCTCGGTGACCATTGCCCATAAAGGCAACATCATGAAATTCACCGAGGGCGGATTCCGCGACTGGGGCTACGAAGTAGCTAAACAAGAATTTAGCGCAGTCGAAATAGACGGCGGCCCATGGTGCAAATTACCTAATGGCATGATCATTAAAGACTGCATCGCCGATGCCTTCTTGCAAGAAATTTTATTGCACCCGCAAGACTACGACGTGGTGGCCACCCTTAATTTAAATGGCGACTACATGAGTGACGCCTTGGCAGCCCAAGTGGGCGGCATAGGCATTGCCCCAGGCGCCAACCTAAGCGACACGGTTGCGATGTTTGAAGCCACACACGGCACGGCACCAAAAATTGCCGGTAAAGACTTAGCCAATCCCAGCTCCATCATTCTTTCTGCCGAAATGATGTTGCGCCATTTAGGCTGGACAGAGGCGGCGGATTTAGTCTTACAAGGCGTCGCCAAGGCCATCTTAGCCAAGCGCGTGACCGGCGATTTTGCCAGCGAAATGCAAGGCGCAAGCCAAGTAGGCACAGCCCAATTCGCCAATGAAATTATTGCTAATATGTAATATAAAGCGGAAAGGTCTCGCGGTGGAACTTGGGTTGCTAATAGGCGGTTGGGTGATCGCCATTTACTACTCATATTTAAAATGGATACCGTGGTTTAAAGCCCAGGTCATCAAGATTTATTTCCTAGCAGCCGCTTGCAAGGCCCGCTCAATTTCCTTATACGGTTGCGCGCCTAACATGCGCTTGCCATCGGCAAAAATCAAGGTGGGCGTGCTGGTAATATCCAATGATTTAGCCAAATCCCCGACTTTCTCTAGAGGCACATCGCAATTGACGGCATTTTTAGGCAGTTGATTGCGCATGATCCAGTCGTCCCATGCTTTCACCCGATTGCTGGCACACCAGATGGCTTTAGACTTGGCCGCGGCATCCGGGTGCAATTGCACGATGGGGTATAGAAAAGTATAGACAGTGACGTCCGAAATGTTGCTTAGCTCATTTTGCTCCAAGCGTTTGCAATACGGGCAATCCACATCGGAGAACACCACCAACTTGCGGCTGCCGTTGCCCTTCACCACCTTAATGGCTTGATCCAAGGGCAATTTGGCGAAGTCTATTTTCGTCAGTTCGTCCATGCGCTCCGCGGTCAAATCTTTTTTGGATTTAGGATCGACCAAACGCCCTTCCGCAATCAAGAAGCTCATTTTTTCATCGGTGTAGATAATTTGCCCCGCCATGAACACTTCATACAAACCCGGGTAAGGGGTTTTGCTGACGCTTTCTACTTTAAATTTTGGGTAGGCGGCTTCCACGGCTTTTTTAAGGCTGGCTTCGTCGGCCATGGCGGCAACACTGAGGCTGCTTAAAACGGCATAGGCCACTAACTGTTTGATCATAGTTTTCCTAAATTAAATGGTGAGTCAAGCTAAGCTTAACCCATACCTTAAAGCTTGAGCGCTAAAGCCAGCAAGGTTTTCTTAACGAGGCCTTGATTAGCCAACTGCCAAGCCGCGTTTCGAATGCTGTTAAGTACTGGATTAGTGCTAGCGAAAATCTGAAAAAGCCCATCAGTAAGCAACTGCATGCTGAGCACATCGGCCTTTCTACGCCTAGTATAGGCATTTAACAGCCTACTGTCGGCAAGGCTTTGATAGCTATTTTTTGTCTGCCAACTGGCTAACAAATCGATCACGTCTCTGAAACCCAAATTAACGCCTTGGCCTGCCATGGGGTGAATTTGATGGGCGGCATCGCCTACCAATACCACGCCATCTTGAACGGTGCGCTCACACGTTTGCCGGCTTAAAGGAAACGCCACTGGCGGACTGAGCAACCGCATGTCACCCAAAGCCTGGCCACCGGCTTGCATCACGGCCTGAGTAAAGGCGCTCGGGCTTAAGGCTAACAATTCATCTGCATAAGCCAATGGCACCGACCAGACGATGGACACGGTGTTGCTGGATAAGGGCAACCACGCCAAAATCGTGCCGCCGTCCTGACGGTGGCTAGTAAACCATTGCCTAGCGACGTGCGCATGGTCAAGTTCCACGCTAAAATTGGCCACTATGCCAAGCTGCGCATAGGATTTTTTTTGCACGGTAATGCCCAATTGCTGGCGCAGCCAAGATTGACTGCCATCGGCTGCGATCACCAGGCCGCTTTGTATCGTGCGCTTATCGGCCAAATGCAAGGTGGTGGTGGCGCTGTCAAACGCAACACAGCCATGATTAAATAGGACAGGCATGCCAGTCATGCTGACGCGTTCATGCAAAGCTTGAGCCAAGGCCCGCGATTCCAGCACGTAAGCCAGGCAATCAGCGGATTCGTCCTCAGCGTCCAAGCTCATGGGCACACCGTCCGCAAAAATTTGCATGGCATTAATCTGACCTAAGCGGGCTTTATCTAGCAAGGGCCACGCCCCTAACTCGGCCAACCACTTGGCATTATTTGGGCTGATGGCATAAATTCTGGCATCCCACTGGCTATGATCATTACATAGACTATTGGCATCGGCATTAAGCTGGGACTGAGTTAGCCCTGGGCCGCTGTCCAACAGGGCCACGCTATAACCCGCCTGATGGCAGGCTAAGGCGGCGGCTAAGCCGACCAAGCCGGCGCCCACTACCGTCACGTCCACCACTAACGATGCCGCATGGTCTGCGCTAGGCAACGTGGTCTGGGCTATTGTCTGGGCTGTGGTCATTTACCAAAACTCATTTTTTTAATCAAATGCCGTTTTATCGGTTTGATCACATCAAACAAAGCCAAACCGGTGCTTCTGATGGCAGGCAAACCCAACAAGTCGTTGGAAAACACGTTGACCAAAAAGTCGGTAAACAATAAGCCGCGCTTGCTATCGTTTTGGCGACTGCCATGGTAGGCCTGCAGCATGCTGGCATCGCCTAAGTTTTCGGGCGGGCAAGATTGTATGCTGGCAGCCAGCGAGACGGCATCGCGCAAACCAACATTGAAGCCCTGGCCGGCGACCGGGTGCATGGTCTGCGCGGCATTGCCTATCACGACCAAATGCGCCACGTCCTTGGCTTTTAATTGCGCCAGTTTTAATGGAAAACGCAGGCGTTTGCCTACATTTAAAAACTGCCCCACTCGGTCGCCAAACTGCAAATGAAATTGCCTTAAAAAATCCTCGTCAGACAGCATCATCAACTGCGCCACGTAATCGGCTTTGCCAGTCCAAACCAAGGAAAAAGCCGTGGGTCCATTGGGCAGCAAAGCCAAGGGGCCATGCTCGGTAAAGCGCTCGTAAGCCACGTTGCCGTGCGGCAGCTCGGCTTCCACCTTGCTGATCAAGGCGTCATGGCCGTACTCTTTGGTCTCCTTAGTGAGCCCATCTATTTCAGCCAGGCTACGCCCTCCATCGGCCAACACCACCAATGGACTGCTGACATGCAGGCTTTGCCCTTGATGCGTGTAGCTAACGCTGGCATCTTGCGCACTGTGCACTATCTGCTCAGCATGGGCTTCAAACAAACAATGCACCATGGGCTGCTGACTCATCGCTTCATTTAAGGCGCGGCTTAAATCGCCGTAGGACAGCACGTAGCCCAAGGCTTCTTGCTGCAAGTCAGCGGCATGCAGCCATGAACGGCCTAAGCTGCCTTTTTGTGACACGTGTATGCTGTTGATGGCGGTGGCCAAAGGGGCCAGCGCGGTCCATATGCCTAGCTTTTCTAATATGCGACGGCTGCCAAAAGATAAGGCCAAGGCGCGGCTTTCTTGGTAGGCATCGCTTTGTTTACGCGCTTCTAGGACGCTAACGGACTGACCCTGCTGCGCTAGCAACAAGGCCAAGGTGGCACCTACCGGCCCACCACCAACGATAACGATGGGGGCCGTCATGAGGTCTGCATCAACGCCTCTATGTCGGCCACTGTTTTAATGGCCTTGGCCGTCAACACATCGCAAGCTGTTGCCGTGACCAAGACGTCGTCCTCTATGCGTATGCCAGTATTCCAAAAATGCTCAGGTACGTTGGCCGCAGGGCGGATGTAACAGCCCGGCTCAACGGTTAAGGTCATGCCTGGCGCTAAGCGCAGCCATTGCTGGTCGCGGTCTTTGTAGTCCCCCACATCGTGCACATCCAAGCCCAACCAATGGCCGGTTCGGTGCATGTAAAAACGACGGTAGTCACCACTTTCAAGCACCGCTTGCGGGCTACCCTGGCACAGTTTTAAATCTAAAAACCCTTGCACCAATACCGCCAAGGCGGCTTGGTGGGCCGCATCCCACTCGTTTCCTGGCGCCACCTGGGCGATGGCGGCTGTTTGCGCCGCCAAGACCAATTCATAGAGGTCTTTTTGTGGCCCACTGAATCGACCATTGACCGGGAAAGTACGACTGATGTCGGAAGCGTAGCCGTCTAACTCACAACCGGCATCAATTAACACCAAGTCACCGTCACGCAATGGCGCGTTATTGGCGTTGTAATGTAAGGTACAGGCGTTTGCGCCGCCCGCCACGATGCTGGTGTACGCAGGCGCTTGCGCCCCTTGGCGGTAAAATTCATGTAAAAATTCCGCTTCCAACTGGTATTCCATCGTACCTGGCTTAAGGAACTGCATGGCGCGGTTATGCGCCGTTGCCGCTATATCGGCCGATTGCCGCATGATGGCTTGTTCAAACGGGGATTTATAAAGCCGCATGGCATCGATGAGTTTGCGCGGGTCGCAGACGGCGTCCGGCACAGTCACGCCAGTTCGGCCTTGCGTGCTTAAATGGT
>CAJBBQ010000170.1 GCA_903951385.1 uncultured Pseudomonadota bacterium | reverse complement strand
GCACGCGCACCGTGCGCGGCTTGGATGCCTTATCGATAGCCATACCGCCCATCCCAGGACAGGCAGTGGTGCACCGGCCCAATAGCGATCGTTTGGCCGGCATAGGCGAGCTGTTGCATGAGCGCGGTTTTGCCACCTACTTTATTTACGGCGGCTACGGTGTGTTTGATAACATGAACCACTACTTTGCCAGCAACCATTACCGCGTGGTCGACCGCACCGATTTTGATGAAAAAACCATACAGTCAGAAAACGTTTGGGGTGTGGACGACGAAAGCCTGTTTAATCATGCCACGCAAATTTTGGATGCGCAGCACGCCCGCGGTCAGCCTTTTTTTGCCCACATCATGACCACCAGCAATCACCGCCCCTATACGTTTCCAGCCGGTAAAATTGATTTACCCAGCGGCAGCAGGGAGGCGGCCGTCAAATACAGCGACTACGCCATAGGCCAATTTATCGCCCAGGCCAAAACCAAGCCTTGGTTTAAAGACACCTTGTTCGTGATAGTGGCAGACCATTGTGCGGCAGTGGCCGGTAAAACCAAATTGCCGGTGGCGAAATACCACATTCCCTTATTTTTCTATGCACCCGAAATCTTGCCTGCAGGGCACCACAGTCGTGTGGTCAGTCAAATTGATGTGGTGCCAACCTTGTTGGATGCCTTGGGCGTGCCGGGTGCCGATTATTTTTACGGGCAGTCCTTATTTAAAGCCGAGGCAGAAAAATGGCCAGAACGGGCGTTTATTAGCAATTACCAATCCTTGGGTTATTTAAAAAACGGCACGCTGATAGTGCTCTCGCCTAAGCGCCGCGTTGAAGCCTATGCTGTCGATGGGAAAAATTTTGAGTCCAGACCAATTGCGCCGCAGTCTAGCTTGGTCGATGAGGCTATAGCGTATTACCAAACGGCCAGCCGTGCTTATAAAACCGGCGCCTTAAAAATGCCCCCAACAAAAGAACAGTAAAGGCAGCGCAATTGCCCTTTATCACTTATCGTCCTGCGCTATAATGATGCCTACATTTTAGGAAGCATGCACCATGACACAAAGCCAAACCAGCCGATTTAGCAGCGCCAACGATGCGGCTAGATTTAACATGATAGAGCAGCAAATTCGCACTTGGGAGGTGCTCGATCCCGTGGTGCTGGATTTGTTTAATGCCGTGCCTCGCGAAGCCTTTGTGGCCGAGTCGCAACAAGGCTTGGCGTTTGCTGACATTGAGTTGCCCATAGGCCATGACCAATCCATGCTCTCACCCAAAATCGAAGGCCGCATTTTACAAGCCTTGCAGGTCAAGAAAACCGATAAGGTTTTGCTAGTGGGCACCGGCAGTGGCTACTTAACCGCCTTGTTAGCCAAGCAGGCAGCGCACGTGTATGCCGTTGAAATCGTGCCCGAGTTGTCGGCGCAAGCCGGCGCCCGTTTAAAGCAGCAAGGCATACACAACGTCAGCTTAATCGTGGCCGATGCCGCCAACGGTTACGCGGCCGAAGCGCCTTATGATGTGATTGTGTTTGCCGGTTCCTTACATATATACCCAGTAGCAGTTGAACAAATGCTGAAAATAGGCGGTCGTATGTTTGTGGTGC